>JBDGUA010000024.1:18700-39868 GCA_042216345.1 Haloferacaceae archaeon | reverse complement strand
ATGGAGCAGGCCGCCGAGATGTTCGACCTGGACTCCGCGTAGGTCCCGGGACCTGTTCGACCTGGACTCGGCGTAGGTCTCAGGACCTGACGGTCCGGGTTCGGATTGCGCTCGGGGATAGGGTCAACTACCCCACCCTAAACGCCTTCGGCGTTTTGAGGGTGGGGCTTGTCCATGAACTCGGCCTCGAACCCGTCTGGGTGGGCGGTAAATCCGCCACTCGGCGTCACCGTTCCAGACTTCAGGGCAAGCTGACTGTTGCCCGTCCGCCGAGACGACTGTTGGCCCCGACGGACGTACCGCATACCGATGTTTTTCGCCGCATTGTAGTCCGCGTTCGCTTCCGACTCGCACTTCTGACAGCAGAAATCGTTTCGATTCGGGCGATTCTCGTCTGCCGTGAATCCGCACTCGGCGCACCGCTTCGACGTGTATGCCGACCCGACTTGTTTCACCGAAACGCCGATCGCCTCAGCTTTGTACTCCACCTGCTCGTAGAGCGTTCGGAACGCCCATTTGTGTCCCCACGACGCCCCCGTGCGGTCGCGGATATGCGTCAAGTCCTCGAATGCGATTATGTCGCATTCGTACCGAAGTGCTTCGTCCACAATTGCATTGGATACTCGGTGCAATACGTCGCGGACATAACGAAGTTCACGGTCACTCGACTGTTCGAGTGTCCGGTAGGCACTTCGAGTGCCGGTCTGCTGGAGTCCGGCCCGCACCTTCTCAAATTCGCGGAGATCGTGGGTCAGCTCCTGTCCGCTGAAAAAGTAGGCGGTACTGGTGACGGCGAGGTTTTCGATACCGAGGTCAACCCCGAGAACCGTTCCGTCCTCGGCGGTGTTTCGTTCGGTATCGGTCTTGGCTCGGCGGAAGCCGATGTGTAAGAAGTAGTCGCCGTCACGGGCGGTGAGTGTGCTTTCCGTGACACTCCACTCGTCTGAGTCGAGGTACTGTCGCTGGTAGCCATCATCCGCGTCGGGGAGAGCAAGTTCGCACCGGACGCGGCTCTTCGTGGTGGAGAGCGACACCGTATCGTCGTCAAACAGCGTCATGGTCCGGGTGTCGTATTTCACCGTTGATGCGGTGAAGGTGGGCTTACTTGCTTTCTTGCCTTTGGAGCGGCGTTCGAGACAGCCGGTGATGGCTTGGGCGGCTTGGTGGGTGGCGAGAATCGCGTGCTGACTCCCGAGGTCGGTGTGTTCGCGCACGTCGTCGTAGGCGAGGGGCTGGACGTCGCTCTTGGCGTTGCACTTGCCCCACGCCATGTTCGTGGCGAGTTTGCAACCCCGCTTCCACTCAGAGATAGTATCTTCGAGGAGGTCGCGTTGCTCGTCCGTTACCTCAAGACGAGTGATTGCCGTTCGACGCACGTAGTCGTCTGCCACATATTCAATATAGGAGCGAGGCTATTTATAGATATAGAAAATGCCCTGCTATACGAACGCGCTCCTCCCCTCCCTACTCGCTCGCCTTCGGCTCGCTCCTTGAGGAAGGGGACTCCGCGCTACCGATTAGTTGAAGTGCGGTACCACCGATCACTCGCTGCCGCCGGCCCCGATCGCTCACCAGGCATCAAGACGGTCGGCGGCCACCGCCGTTCGGGCTTCGCCCGCGGCTCTAGGCCTCCACGTAGACGGTGCCGTCCTCGACGACGACGTCGAACGTCGCCAGCGACACGCTGGGGTCGCCCAGGTGCTCGCCCGTGGTGACGTCGTACTCCCAGCCGTGCCAGGGGCAGGAGAGCGCCGGCGTGTCGGAGAACTCCTCGACGATGCGCTCGCCCGGTTCGACGTACTCGCCGACGAGCGCGCCCTGGAGTTTCCCCTCGCAGACCGGGCCGCCCTCGTGGGCGCAGACGTTCTCCACGGCGTAGAACTCGCCGTCGACGTTGAACACGCCGACCGGGCGGCCGCCGGCGGTGACGAACCGACGCTCGCCGGGGTCGAACTCCGCGACGGGGGCGACTTCGACGCGCTCGCTCACAGGCCGAACACCTCCGCGGCGGTGCCGCCGAGGATCTGCGCCTTCTCGTCGTCGTCGAGGAACGGGAGCTTCGTGACCACGCTCGGCGGGTCGTAGTCCCAGTGGGGGTAATCGGAGGTGTACATCAATCGGTCGGGTCCGCCGATCATCTCGAAGAGGTACTCGAGGAACCGCGGGTCGTCGGGCTGTTCCATCGGCTGGGTGCCGTAGTAGAACTCCTTCATGTACTTGCTCGGCTTCTTGGTGAGCAGCGGCGCCTCCGACTGGCGCTTCATGTACTCGGCGTCGAGGCGGTACATCATGGTCGCGATCCAGAACAGCCCCGACTCCTGGAAGACGATGTCGAGGTCGGGGAACTTCTCGGGGACGCCCTGGACGACGACGCTGGTGAGCTGGGCGGCGTTGTTGAGCATGAACCCGAGCGTGTGGGTCTCGATGAACTTCTCGTAGCCGTTGATGTAGAAGTAGTCCAGCGAGGCCCCGCCGCCGTGGAAGATCACGGGCAGGCCCTTCTCCTGGGCGGCCTCGTAGATCACGTCGTACTTGCGGTTGCCCAGCGGGGGTTCGACCCCCGGAGTCACCATGACGACGCCGACGATCCCGCGCTCGTCGCCGACGCGGTCGATCAGCTTCACCGACTCGGCGGGGTCCTTGTAGGGGATCGGGATCATCGTGTAGATCCCCTCGTCGGGGTCGACCACCTGATCGAGCATGTAGTCGACGTAGCCGTTGGCCAGCACGACCTGGCGGGCGTCCTCGCCCTTCAGCCGGGCGAACGAGAGCATCCGGTGCGAGAGGACGATGCACTCGTCGACGCCGACGTGGTCCATCGCGATGGGGATGTCGCTGGGCGCGCGGAGCCCCCGCCCCGACTCGGTCTGCATCTCCGTGCGCTGGATCCGCCCGTAGACCTCCTGGTCGCCGGTGCTGCCCGGGAACAGGTTGGTCATCATGCGCTCGGAGTCCTTCCAGGAGTCGAGCACCCGCGAGCGCCACGGCTGGTCGAAGTACCTGGCGATGTCGTCGGCGGGCTCGAAGTAGTGCGCGTCGGTGTCGATGATCCTCCCACTCATTCGTGGGAGAGGAACTCTAGCGGGCAGCATAAGGGTTCCGTGGTCGCCCCCGCGGCGTCGGCGGCGACGTTCGTGTCGCCGATCTGGGAGAACAGTTATGCCATCGCGTGTGGCACCAACTCCCACACGATGCGTCACGACCGTGCGTCCGGGCCGGTCCACCCGGAGCGCGTGCACGCCATCGACCACGGAGACCCATGTCAGACACTCTACAGCGACAACTGGCGGTAGCGAATCGAATCCTGGCGACCGAGGGCATCCTCAAGGTGTTCGGCCACGTGAGCGTCCGCCACCCCGACGGCGACAAGATACTCGTCTCGCGCTCGCGCAGCCCCGCGCTCGTGACCGAAGACGACGTACTCACCATGTCCCTCGACGGGGAGGTGCTCGACGACACCGACGCCCGCCCGTACGGCGAGACGGTCATCCACCGGGCGATCTACCGTGCCCGGGAGGACGTGAACGCGGTCGTCCACCACCACGCCGAGTCGATCCTCCCGTTCACGGTGACCGACGTGCCGTTCAAGCCCGCGTTCCACATGGCCGCCCTCTTCGCGGAGGGCGTCCCCAAGTTCGGCGACTACGACGACGCCTACGGTCGGCTCGTCGTCGGCGAGGCCGAGGGCGACCGCATGGCCGCGAACCTCGGCGACAAGCGCGCGCAACTGCTCGAGGGCCACGGCGCCAACGTCACGGGCGCGACCCTCCGGGAGGCCGTCATCGCCACCGTCTACTTCGTGATGAACGGCACCTACCAGCAACACGCCGAGTGGCTCGGCGCGCCCGACTACTACGAGGGGCCGCAGGCCTCCATCGACGCCATCGTCGAGGACGTCATCCTCGCGGACGTCGCCCTCGACCGCATGTGGGAGTACCTCCTGAGCCGCGTCGACGGCGACGTCGGGGCGACCGATCCGGCCGCCTGGAGCGGGGTGGACGCCCCATGAGGATCCAGAAGGACCTGCGCTGTGAGACCCGCGACGGCGTCGAACTCGCCGCCGATGTCTACCTCCCCGACGAGCCGGGCGAGTACCCCGCGCTGCTGGCATACTCGCCGTACGGCAAGGACCTCCAGGACGCGGTGCTGTTCCTCCCCCGCCAGTCCCGCGAGGAGTCGACCATGTGGGACGGCACCATCGAGGCCGGCGACATCGAGTTCATCACCGACAACGGCTACGCCCACGTCATCGCGGACGTCCGGGGCACGGGCGACTCCGGCGGCCAGGCGGTGGGCTTTTTCGACAGGGCCGGCCAGGACGGCTACGACCTGGTCGAGTGGATCGCCGAGCAGCCCTGGTGCGACGGCCAGGTCGGCGGCGTCGGCCGGTCGTGGTTCGGGACGAACCAGCTCCTGCTGGCGGCGGCGAACCCCCCGTCGCTGGTCGGCGTCTTCCCCAGCGGCGTCTTCACCGACCTCTACCGGGAGTTCGCCTACCACGGCGGCGTGCTCAACATGTTCCTCTACGGCCTGTGGGACGGCCGCCACGGCGACAGCGGCATCGTCGACGCCGACTGGGTCTCCCGCGAGCGCCACGAGAACTCCCCCGAGGCGTTCGAGGCGCTGCTGGCGGAGGCGCTGGAGGACC
This sequence comes from Haloferacaceae archaeon, assembly GCA_042216345.1. GTDB lineage: Archaea > Halobacteriota > Halobacteria > Halobacteriales > Haloferacaceae > JBDGUA01. Next base: position 35,220 of record JBDGUA010000024.1, on the reverse strand, counting down.
CCGACGTCCGACAGTACCCGAACCTCTACCAGTTGCTCAACTACCCCGAGAAGAACCCGCTGTTCGTCGACCTGGTGCTCAACGACACCGACTCGGAGTTCTACGCCGAGCGCTCGCCCCACGAACGCCTCGCGGACGTGGAGTGTCCGATCTACCTCTCGGGCGCCTGGGGCGGCACCCACGCCGGGCCGGTCTACACCGCCGACGAGCGCCTCGACGTCGACCAGGAGCGCATCCTGATGACCCCGCCGCGCCTGCTCGAGCGCCCCTACCACGAGTACAAGGAGGAGCTGATCCGCTGGTACGACTGGCTGACGAAGGGCGAAGACACCGGCATCGCCGACGAGCCCCCGGTGAAGATCTACGTCGCCGGCGCGGACCGGTGGCGCTTCGAGGAGAAACTGGTCCCCGAGCGGACCGAGTGGACCGAACTGTTCTTCCGCAACCACGGGCGGCTCCTCCCCGACCCCGAGCCTGTCGCGTCGGTCCCGCCCCGCGGGTTCACCCAGGACCCGCCGAACGTGAGCGACGAGCTCGGGCGGGTGCGCTACCGGACCGAACCCCTGGCCGAGGCCCGCGAGTTCACCGGCCCGGGCGTCGTCTCGCTGTACGCGTCGATCGACGCCCCGGACACGACCTGGATCGTCTACCTCCACCAGCTCTCGGGGGACGAGCGCGAGACGCTGAGCCGGGGCTACCTCCGGGCCTCCCACCGCGAACTCGACCCGGAGCGCTCGACGCCGCACCGCCCGTACCACACCCACCGGGACCCCGAACCGGTCACGCCGGGTGAGGTCTACGGGTACCGCATCCCCCTCGCACCCACCGCCGTCGAGGTCCCGAAGGGCGACCGCCTCGAACTGGAGGTGCGCTCGATGGAGATCCCCTTCGCCGAGACCAGCGACCTCCCGCCCGGGAGCCACCACCTGCCCCACGCCGAGACCATCTCGCACAAGATCTACGCCGACGCCGAGCGCCCCTCGGGCCTGACGCTGCCGGAGATTCCGTCCACCGATCCCGAGCAGTGGATCGACCCCGGCGACGAGGCCCACCCCGGACCGGTCCGGTGAGGCCCGTCTCCAACGTCCGTTGATTCACCGCTGACCAAAAAGTGTGATAGAGCGCTCAAGACACGCGTCTAGGAAACTCGGCTGGTTCCAACCCACTGGTACTTCCCGTTTCGACCGGCCATCACGACCGGGAAATCCTCGACAGTCACCCGGAATACCTCCTCTTTAGCGGCTCTTGCGCACACGTGATTGGCCGGTTGCAACCCATCCCGCTGTTGGCTCAGGTAGATCTGCCACATTCCGTCTCGACGTGTGTAGCGTGGCTTCATCCCGAGGTGCAATACCAGGCGCAGCACATCGCTTGCGAGGCGGTCGCTGCTCGTGTAGTACGTTCTGAAGTCGTTTCCATCGCCTGCCATCAACACGTCCATCAGGAGGTGTTGTTGCGTCTCGTCGAGTTCCCACACGAACTCTGGCAATCGTTTTTCGTCGCTTCTCACTCCGCAGAGATTCCTCAGCAATGTGCCAAAGAGCTTCGACCCCACTCGATAGCTACGATCGGTTCGTCGGGCGTCGATTCCCATTCGTTCGAGGAGTGCTCCGATCGACTCACGATTCGTCGCGTCCTCTTGAGCGATCTGTACCGTGATCGAATCTCGATCCGATCCTGCGTACAAACTTCCTTCCGTCACGTACCAGCCGACGAACCGAATGAAATCGTCACCGTCGAAGGTGTACGGACGTCGCCAGTGGTTCGGCCCCGCTTGCACCGTAACGTCGTGGGCCAGTGCCTCAAGCTGTCTCTGGAACGCTTTGAACGTCTCCGCGTCGAAGAAGTAGCCCACGTGGCTGTTCCGTCGGCATGGTTCACATCCCTCTGGGAGTGCAGCGCGGAATGTATGTCCGTGTTCACGAGTTTCGACACAGGCCTCGAACGATTCTAGAAACTCCGTGATATCGATCGTGTCGAGGCGGGTACCTCCGATCGGCTGCCAGTCATTCACGAACTTGTAGTAGCTCTGTTCCTCAAGTGCTCCGGCCGGCTGAATTCGTGGTCGTGAGACCGATTTCGTCTGATACGGGATTCGCTGTTCGGGAGCTACACGGAGATCTGCACGTTTCGATTCGATTGCGACAAGGCAGTCGTCGACGCGGACTGGTGTTACTGTAGTCACGGGTTTTGGCTTCATGATCGACGTCGAGAGGTCAAGTGCGTACACCGTATCGCCGGCGTGTAGCTCCTCCACCAGGACCGGCCCGCTCGTGGTCATGATCTCGGTTCCTCGTGCGAAGCCACCCGCTGCCAGTTCTGTTCCGTCGTTTGCTGTAGTCATACGGTTCACGGCTCTTGCCGTGCATAAACTCTCATGCGGAGCGTGCAGACCTGCCGTTCACCTCTGTGAAATATCCCGTGTGGGAGCCAGCTGACGATTCATCACCTGGGGATTTTCCGCCAATCTTCCAAACTCCGATTCAAACCCCGCAAGGTGTCTACCTGTGGAATACAGAGGGATGAGTTGGATCACTCGCGAGTGGTCGAACATGGCGTACGCACAGAATTGGCTTGCTGAGAGTCCTAGGAACTGAATAGCGGGCGATGAGCTACTTACAGACGCTGTCTTGCGCGCTTCGAATCGCAAGACGGAAACCGATTATGAAGATTTTGAACCGGCTGTTCTCTGTCGACGCGGCCAATCTCAACATGGAGATACTCAGCTAGGGGCCCTTCAGCCGGCGGGTTTTGGAACATACGGCCTTTGTTTCGGCGATGTCAGAATTGTCTCTGGCTGTGTTTTTTCACGAGTACTTGCGGGAATATTGGCCGATTAGGAATGCCATGTTTGGTCCATCCCGGCAGGAAAAATATTCATAATCGGCTGCAGTCTGGTGGTTCCGTCTGTCTCATCGTAGCGCTTATTGCAGGAATTTCGGCTCTCATTCTGTATCTAATTTTTCCATCCGGACTCGATTCCGTCTAGCAGATCGACCGCCGGAACCGCGTCGAACCGAAACCGATTAAACGCGCCACTCCCCACTACGAACTGAGCCGAGGTAGCCTAGCCCGGCCAAGGCGGTTGATTCGAAATCAACTGTCCGGAAGGACTCAGGCGTTCAAATCGCCTCCTCGGCGCTTTTCCACGGACCCGACGACGCTGAGCCACTGCACCGCGTCGACGCCCCTCCCGATCAGACGAAGTCGACTCGGTCGAGGTACGCCGACACCCGGCGGTCGGCCTCGCGCAGTCGGTCCATCCCCGTCGCGTACGAGAGCCGGAGGTAGTCGCTCGTGGCGTCGCCGAAGTCGACGCCGGGCGTGGTCGCCACGCCGGTCTCTTCGAGGAGTCGTTCGGCGGCGTCCATCGCGTCGCCCGGGAACGGGCCGGCGTCGACCAGCAGGTAGTAGGCGCCGCCGGGCGTGTAGCCCAGACTCAGTCCCCAGTCCGCCACGGCGTCGACGAGGAAGTCCCGGCGGCGCCGGTAGGTCTCGCGGACGGCCTCGAGGTGGGCCGTCGACGCCAGGGCGGCGACCCCGGCGTCCTGGACGAACGCGGGCGCACAGAGGAAGTAGCTCTGGGCCATCCGGACGAGCGGGTCGACGTACTCCGCCGGGGGGATCACCCAGCCGAGGCGCCAGCCCGTCATGCCGAAGCGCTTCGAGAAGCCGTCGACGACGAACCCCTCGTCGGTGTGCTCAAGCAGGGTGTGGGCCTCGACGTCGTAGTCGAGGCCGTGGTAGATCTCGTCGCTGAGGACCGTCGTGCCGGCGGCGTCGGCCAGCGCGGTGAGCTCGGCGAGGTCGTCGTCGGTCAGCACCGCCCCGGTCGGGTTAGCGGGGGAGTTGAGCAGCAGCGCCGCGGGGCCGTCTTCGAGGGTCCGGGCGACCGCCGACAGCGGCGGCGCGAACCCCGCCTCGACGGACAGGCCGACCGTCCGCGTCCGGGCCTCGGCGGCGCGCACGAAGTTCGGGTAGGGGGCGTAGTAGGGGTCGGTCAACACCGCCTCGTCGCCGGGGTCGAGGACGGCCAGACAGGCCAGCAACAGCGCCGGCGACGACCCCGGCGTGACCACGACGCGCTCGGGGTCGACGTCGACGCCGTACTGGCGGTCGTAGTAGTCGGCGATCGCCCGCCGCAGGGCCGGCTTGCCCGCGGTGGCCGTGTAGCCGTTCCCGCCCGCGTGCAGCGAGTCGACCGCGGCCTCGACGGCCCGCTCGGGCGGGTCGATGTCCGGTTCGCCGAGTTCGAGGTGGACCGCGTCGTCGACGGCGTTGGCCCGTTCGAGCACGTCCATCGCGAGGAAGGGCGCCGTCTCTCGGGCCCGCTTGGAGACCATCGCTCACACCGGGGGCTACGCCCCTCGATCCGCCGCTCGGTCGTCTGGTCCGTTCTCGTCCTCGCCGTCTCCCAGGTCGCCCTCGCGGATGGCCCGCTCGGCGTCGGCCAGCGCGGCGTCGGCGTCGAACTCGTCGACGATGCGCTGGAGTTCCTCCCGCGGGGCGTCCCGCAGTTCGCGGGCGTGGCGGGTGATGTTGGGGACCGCGCGGAGGATGTTGTCGACGATCGGGATGGTCGCCGCCTGCGCGGACCGCGAGCGGGGGTTCAGGTCGATCACGATCTCGACCGTGCCCATCTCGGCGAGCGCGGCGGCGCGGTCGCCGTCCTCCAGGGGGACCAGGACGACGTCGGCGTCGCCGATGCCGTCGGCGTCGACCTTCGCGCGCTCGTGGGAGAGCCCCGGGATGCGCCCGTCGGCCTCGAGCCCCTTGACCCCCGACGCGCCGTGCTCGTGGAGGTGCTCGACGATGGCCCGCATGCGCTCGTCGGTGCGGTTGAACAGGTTCACCTCCAGGTCGGCGCCGACGGCCGCCGCGAGGTCGACCATCTCGCCGGGCACCAGCGCGGCCACGTTGCCGTTGATCGAGAGGACGGGGTGCTCGGCCAGCAGGAGCTGGGCCGCCGCGGCCCGTTCGGCCCGGTCGGCGCTCTCGATCGTCCGCTCGCCCAGCAGGTAGTCGAACGCCTCGCCGCGGCCCTCCGCGATCAGGCCCTGGCGGCTCGTGATCCCCTTCTCGACCCCCGCCTCGATCCGGTGGCGGGTCAACAGCGACTCGTACCGGGGGTGGTCCTCCGGGACGTCGATCTCGCTCATGGCCCTTCGTTCGTCGGGAGTGCGTAAAAGCCCGCGACTCTCGGGTCGCGGTCGACGCTCCGCACCCGGTGGTTGGCGGCGCGTCGCGGTCAGCCCACCGACTCAGACGCCGTCGCCGCACTCAGACGACGTCGCCGCGGACGGTCCGACCGGTCTGTTCGGCCCGGTAGGCTTCCATCGCGCTCGCCGCCTCGGCGGCGGTCTCCTCGTCCAGCCCCAGCATCTCCAGCGCGCCCGACAGCGTCGGGAACGGGAGTTCGCCCCCGCGGAGCTTCGCCATCGCCTCGGCGGCGCGCTGGCCGTCCACCCAGAGACAGACCCCCCGCGGGTCGAGGATCTGCTCGTAGGCCTCGCGGGCCATCGCCCCCTTCAGTCGCTGGGTGACGTTGTCCTCGAAGGAGGCGTTGCACACCTCGAGGTGGACCGGCGCGTCGTCGGGCAGCAGGTGGGCCGCCAGGCACCGCTCCGGGGCGGCGTGGCCGCTGTCGTTCGCGCGGAGGTACTCGGGGAACCGCTCGGCCCACTCCGCGGCGACCGACTGGCCGACCCCCTTCACCCCGTGGGTGGCCTCGAAGTCCGTCTCGGGGGCCTCGCCGCGGAGGTGGAGGTCCTTGGTGACGTAGACGTCGAGGCGGTCGATCGGGTCCAGCCCGAGCGCCACGTCCCCGTAGACCCAGAGCTCCCGCACGGGGACCGGCATCGGTTCGGTCTCGACGGTGTCGATGAGCCGCTCGACGAGGTCGAGGGCGGCGTCGCGCTCCATCGCCCGGGAGTCGGCGCCGCGCGCCCAAAACCGTTTCCGACCGGCGGCGGCTCGCAAGGATGCGAGGTCGCGCGGGGAGCCGCGGTCCAATTCGCGTGGCGAACAGACGGCACTATCCCGGCGCAGGGCGGCGTGCCGTACACCCGCGGACGCCCTGCGGCACTGGTCAGCGGATGGGCCGTCTGGCCGCGTCCCGGTACTTGAACGTTCGGCGCCGCCCCCGGCTCACTCGGCTTCGCCGAAGGCGTCGTCGAGGTGGGCCAGCAGCTGGCGGCGTTCGGTGGCGTCGATGACGCCCTCGCGACCCAGGCGGTCCGTGAGTTTGTACGCCCACCGTTCGAGCTCGACCGGATCGTCGATGTCGTCCACGACCGGTCCGACGGTCGCCGGCGAGAAAGGCCTCGTGGCCGCGCCACCCCGTCCCGGGGTCACCCGCGACGTATCCGTGCGCCCCCGCCAGCGCTGAACACCCGCCGGGTCCTCTCCGGTGCCCGACGCGCTCGGGGTCGACGTCGACGCGGTGGAGGCGAAACCGTCATGCCGACGACTCGTCTACACCCCGGCGATGAACTGCGACAAGTGCGACCGCGAGGCCGTCATGCACGCGGCCTACTCCGGGGCGCACCTCTGCGAGCGCCACTTCTGTCGCTCCGTCGAGAAGCGGGTCCGGCGGCGCATCCGCGAGGACAACATGCTCCCCGACGACGCGACGCCCGAGGACCCCGAGACGTGGGTCGTCGGCCTCTCCGGCGGGAAGGACAGCGTCGTCCTCACGGAGATCCTCGCGGAGACCTTCGGGCGGGACCCCCGGATCGACCTGGTCGCGCTGTCGATCCACGAGGGGATCGAGGGCTACCGCGACGAGAGCCTCGTCGCCTGCGAGCGCCTGATCGAAGCCCTTGCCGACCGCGACGTCGACCTCCACCACGAGGTCGTCGCCTACGCCGACGAACTCGGCGTCGAGATGGACGAGGTCGTCGAGAAGGACCCCGAGAACATGGCCGCCTGCGCCTACTGCGGCGTGTTCCGTCGGGACCTGCTGGAGACCTACGCCCGCGACCTCGGCGCCGACAAGCTCCTGACCGGCCACAACCTCGACGACGAGGCCGAGACCGCGCTGATGAACTTCCTCGAGGGCGACCTCCAGCAGATCGCCAAACACTACGACGCCAGCCTCGGCGACTTCGCCGAGCGCAACCCCTCGGACTTCGTCCCCCGGGCCAAGCCCCTCCGCGACGTCCCCGAGAAGGAGGTCGCCCTCTACGCCCACCTCCGGGACCTCCCCGCGCACGTGGCCGAGTGCCCCCACTCCAGCGAGTCCTACCGCGGTGAGATCCAGGATCTCATGCTCGACCTCGAACAGGACCACCCCGGCACCCGCCACTCGATCATGGCGGGCTACGAGGAGCTGGCCGAACTCGCCGCGATGCGCTACCGGGGCGAGGGCAGCGTCGAACTGCACCCCTGCGGGGAGTGCGGGTCGATGACCGGCAGCGACGTCTGCCGGAAGTGCAAACTGCTCGCGGCGGTCGAGGCTGTCTGACGGTCGCAGTCCGAGCGTCCCGTCCGACCACTCCCGCTGTGTGGGTCGACGCACCCTGTCTGTGTGGTCCGGCGCACTCTGTCTCTGTCGACCGAGTCTGTGCCGACCGAGGCTGTGACGACTCGCCAGCGCCGCCGCTGTCGACGTGGAAGAACTGGAGAATCGGGTCGGGACTCGAAGGCGCGCCGGGTTATCGGATCACGTCGAGACCGTTGTTCTTCTCGACCTGATCGCGACCGCCGTCGGCTTCCCACTCCCGGGCGTTGTTCGACGCGTCGAACTCCGAAGCGTCACCCTCGATGCTGGCGCGGGACTTGTCGGCCTGCTTCTGCGTGCTCGGGCCGAGGACCTGCGCGGACTGGACGCCCGTCATGATGGCCATGACGCGCACCTTGCCCTTGTACTCCTCCTGGATGCGGGCACCCCAGATGACGTTCGCGCTCGCCTCCAGGCGCTCGGTGATCGAGTCGGCGATGCCCTCGGCCTCCTTCAGCGTGAGGTCGGGGCCGCCGGTGATGTGGACCAGCCCGCCGGAGGCGCCGCGGTAGTCGACGTCCAGCAGCGGGTGGTTCATCGCGTCGTTGACCACCTCCTGGGTCTTGTTCTTGTCCTGGGTCTCCCCGACGAGCATCACCGCGACGCCGCCCTGGTTCATGATCGTGGACATGTCCGCGTAGTCCAGGTTGATCAGGGACGGCTGGGTGATGGTCTCGGAGATGCCCTTGACGGTCTCGGCGATGATCTGGTCCATCACCGAGAACGCCTTGCCGATGGGCAGGTTCGGGACGTAGTCGAGCAGGCGGTTGTTGTCGAGGACGATGATCGAGTCGGCCTCGTTGCGGAGGTTCTCCAGACCCTCCTCGGCCTTGACCGTCCGCGCGCGCTCGACGTTGAACGGCGTCGACACCATGCCGACGACGATGGCGCCCTGCTCTTTGGCGATCTTCGAGACGACCGGCGCCGCGCCGGTCCCGGTGCCGCCGCCCATGCCCGCGGTCACGAACACGAGGTCGGCGTCGCCGAGGACCTCCTTGACGGTCCCCTGGGCCATCTCGGTGGCGCGTTCGCCCATCGAGGGGTCCCCGCCGGCGCCCAGCCCCTGGGTGAGGGACTTGCCGACGAGGATCTTCGTGTCGGCCTCGATCATCTTCAGGTGCTGCTTGTCGGTGTTGATCGCCACCGTCTCGGCGCCGTCGACGCCGATGTTGTACAGCCGGTTGATCGTGTTGTTGCCGGCACCGCCCGCACCGACGATGACGATCCGGGGGTCCCCGAACTCGTCGTCGTCCATGCTGGCGTCCATGTCCCGCTGCTCCGCCTCCGCGTTCTCGAGTGCGTCCTGGACGATGTCCTGCATCGTTACACCTTCGCCCAGCCGCGCTTGCTCGCACGGGAGGTGTCTCTGCTCTCGGTCTGTTCGTTGAGCATCTCGCGGACGGCCGAGCGGATGGCCTCGCTCCGGTTCGGGAACTCCCCGGAATCGACCATCTGTTCGACCTCCTCGATCTGCTGCTTCGGAATTCGTAGTGTCACACGCTCCATTGTTGCATTCCCCCGGTAAGACGGCCTCGGGCACACACCCGCCGTCTTACGCGCCGAAACCTCCCGACGTGACCGGGATGGCCACGCGGGGGCAGGCCCTGTAAGACGACCGTCTTACGCGAATGGATGGACAGACGCATGATACATAAAACTAACGGCGAGTGTAAGACAACCTGCGAAAACCCCGTGCAAACGCACCCGAGAACCCGTTTGCGCCGTAATCAGGGTCGATCGAGTACGTCGGCGGCGGGGGTGCGGCGACCGCAGCCGGGGCAGAACGCCCAGTCTGACCGGAGTTCGTCGCCGCAGTCACAGAACACCCGGTGGGTGGCCTTCTCCCCGCAGTTCGGGCAGTAGACGTGCTCTCCCGTCAGCTCGGCGCCACACTGCTCGCACGTTTTCCGGGTCGATTCGGCGGCGTCTGGATCGTTTGCGGCCGGTGTCTTACGCGACTCGGTCGGCGATTCCGGCTCGACGTCGGCGGTCCCGGACTCCTGGCGAACCCCGTCTAGCGAGACGGTCACGTTGACGTCCTGGGGCGGCTGCCGGGAGACCGCGGTCGGTCGGTCCGCGAGCTGCTCGTCCAGTCGCTCGGCGATGAGGTCGTCGATCCGCTGGGCGAGCGCGTCGTCGACGCTGTCCGTCGGCGGGGCGTCGGGGGCGTCGTCGTCACGTTCTGAGGCGAGGAAGGTGCGCAGGGCCTCCCGCATCACCTCGCTCTTGGAGGCGTCGAACTCCTCCAGTTCGCGGACGAGGTCGTCGTCCGCCCGGAACGTGATCTTGCTCATCGACTCCTCCTTTCCGCCGGCGATATTTGAATCTTCCCACGCGTCTGACGCGCGTCTGTCGCCCCGGGGCGTCGGTGACCGGCTTCAACCGGGGGGTCGGTCAGCCGAACGCCGCCGGCCGATCCGGCATGACGCGTCGGTGCCGCGGCCTGTCACACACCGTCGTACCGCCGGCGAACAGTAACCCTTAACCACCAGCCTGCGCTATGATCGAGCGCACCGGCCTTAGCTCAGCCTGGTAGAGCAGCCGACTGTAGATCGGCTTGTCCCCCGTTCAATTCGGGGAGGCCGGACTTCTGCCGAGATCGACGCCACAGCGACGAGCGACGCGGACTCGTCCGTCGTCGCCGTCGACCCGCGCCGACGGGGGGCCACCAGTCCCTTCCGTCCGACGGTGCTACGAGCGTCCATGAGCGAGGACCGCGACCGCTCCGAGCACGAACTCGGTCGGGACCAGCACGAGCGCGCCGAGGTCGTCGAGCACATCGTCAGGGAGGTCGAGAGCGAACTCGACGACCCCAAGTACCCCGTCCAGAGCGACGAACTCGCCGAGGAGTACGCCACCCAGCCGATCGACGCGGTCAACGAGACCGAGACGCTGGGCGACGTCTTCGACCGCGTCGGCGAGAAGTTCGACTCCCGCCAGGAGGTCCGGGAGGCGCTCTACGCCGAGATCACGGGGGAGGCCGCCGGGCCGGAGGAGTACAACCCCGAGCGCGACGTCGACGCGCTGGAGGCGGAACTCGACGAGGAGGACCCCCTCGACGAGCCCTGAGTCGGGTGCGGAGGCGACGGGCCGGCCCGGGCCCGGTCGACGCGACGGATCGGCCCGATCGCGACCCCCTCCTCACCGCTGTTTTCAAGTGTCGCTCGCCGAACTGAGCAGTAGTGCCTGTCACGTTCGACCTCTTCGGGACGCTCGTCGACGTCGACGCGCCCGCCGACCCGGCCGGCGCGGTCGCCGCGGAACTCTCGGCCCTGGGCGTGGACGTGCCCGACGACTGGGCGACCGCCTACCGCGAGGGCCACGTCGACGCCCCCGACGGCGCCGCGGTCCCCCTCCCGGCCCACGTCGGCGCGGCCCTCCGGAGCCGGGACGTCGCGGCGCCGGCCAACGCGGCCCGGCGGGCGGTCGTCGCGGCGTTCGACCCCGACGTGCGGACCCGCGAGGGCGCGGTCGAGGCCCTCGCCGCCGCCCGGTCCCGGGGGCCGGTCGGCCTGCTCTCGAACTGTAGCGTCCCCGAACTCGTCGGGCGGACGTTGATCCGCTCGGACCTCGACCGCGGGGCCTTCGACGCCGTCGTCACCAGCGTCGGCTGCGGGTGGCGCAAGCCCCACCCCGGCGCGTTCGAGACGGTCGCCGACCGCCTCGGCGTCGACGTCGCCGACCTCTCCCACGTCGGCGACGACCCGGCGAGCGACGGCGGGATCGAGGACCTCGGCGGTCGGTTCCTCGACGTCGCCGACACGCCGCTGCCGGCGCTGGCCGACCAGTGGCGCGCGGGCGACTCCCGGATCGGGTCGACCTCGGCGGGGGACCGATGCCGCTGACGGCGACGGTCGCCGTCGCGCTCGCCGCGGGCCTCGATCGGGCGGTCGCCGAACCCCCGGCGACGGTCCACCCCGTCGCCCTCTTCGGTCGGCTGGTCGAACCGCTAGACCGCGAGTGGCCCGCCGCCGACGCCGTCGGCGTCGCCGTCGCGGTGGTCCTCCCGCTGCTCGCCGCGGTCGTCGCCGGCGGCCTCGTGGCCGGGTTCGGATCGCTCGCCACCGTCGCCGGCTTCACGCTCAGCGTCTGGCTCGCCGCGCTCGCCGCGGGGCTCGTCCTGTTCTCGACCGCGAGCCTCCGACTGCTCTGTGCGACGGCCCAAGAGGTGGTTGCCGCGAGCGCGACCGACCTGGCGACGGCCCGGCGCGACCTCCGCGCGCTGGCCGGGCGCGACGCCGCGGCGCTCTCGGCGGGCGAGGTCAGGAGCGCCGCGGTCGAGAGCGCCGCCGAGAACCTGGCCGACGGCCTGGTCGCGCCCCTCGGCGCGTTCGCGGTCGCCGTCGCCCTCGCCGGGCCGGTCGTCGGCGCCGTCGGCGGCCCCGTCGGCGTCGCGGTCGCGCTGCCGTCCGACCTCGACCCGGCGGTCGGTGCCCTGGCGCTCGGCGCCGCCGCGGCGGCCTGGATCAAGGGCGTCAACACGCTGGACTCGATGCTCGGCTACCGGACCACGCCGGTCGGGCGGGCGCCGGCCCGCCTGGACGACCTGGCAATGTGGCTCCCCGCTCGGGCGAGCGCGGTCCTGCTCGCGCTCGCCGCGGGCGACCCCGGCGCGCTCGCTCGCGCTCAAAGGGACGCGCGGGTGCCGGCCTCGCCCAACTCCGGGTGGCCCATGGCGACGCTCGCCGCCGTGCTCGGGTGCCGACTGGCGAAGCCGGACCACTACGCACTCGGCGATCCCGGCGGGTCGCTCCCGGACGTCGCGGTCGCCGAGCGCGGCGTGGCCGTCGTCGCCCGGGCCGGCTGGCTCGCCGTCGCGCTCGCGGGGGTGCTCGCGTGGCTCTGAGCGGCCTGTGGCGGCTCCCCGCGGCGGTCCGCGGCGCGCTGGCCTTCCTCACGCGGCTCCCCGTCGGCGGCGGCGCGGCGGGCTGGGACGCCTTCCGCCGCACGCCAGCGTCGTTCCCGCTGGCGGGCTACGTCGTCGGCGCCCTCCTCGCCGTCCCGTTCGGGCTCTCGGGGCTGCTCGCCGGCGTCGGCGTCGACCTCCCCGCGGCGTCGACGGCGGCGCTGTATCTGCTCGCGGTCTACGGGTTGACGGGCGTCGCCCACGCCGACGGGCTGGCCGACCTCGCCGACGCCGCGGCGGTCCACGAGCGCGCCGACGAGGGGGGTGTGGACGGGGAAGACGCCGGAGCCGGCGACCACGCTAGCGGTGCTAGAGGGACCGGGGACGCCCCCGGCGACCCGGCCCGGGAGCGCCGCCGCGCGGTGCTGAAAGACTCCCGGACCGGCGTCGGCGGCGTCCTCGCCGTCGCGGCGGCGGTCGCGGCGCTCGTCCTCGGCGCGCTCGGCCTCGCCCAGCTCGTCCACGGCGGGCCGGTCGGCGGCGCCGCTCCCGGGGCCGGCGCGTGGGCCGCCGCCGGGTCGTGGGCCGCCGTCGCCACCGTCGTCGCCGCGGAGGTGGGCGCCAAGGCCGGCATGGGGCTGCTCGCCTGCCTCGGCTCGCCCGCCCACGAGGGGCTGGGCTCGCAACTCGTCGGCGAGAGCGACGGTCGGGGCCTCGTGGGCGTCGCCGCGGCGTCGCTGCCGGCGGTGCTGCTGGCGGGGGCCGCCCCGGTCGCCGTCGGCGTCCTGGGGCTCGGGGTCCTCGCGGGACCGCTGGTCGCGCTGGCCGTCCGCCGCTGGGCGAGCGCCCGCCTGGGCGGCGTCAGCGGCGACGCCTTCGGCGCCGCCAACGAACTCGGGCGAGTCGCCGCGCTCCACGTGGGGGTGATCGCGTGGGCGCTCGCGTGAGCGACCGCGCCGGCGTGGCCGACGCACTGCTGCTGTGCGGCGGTAGCGGGTCGCGCCTGCGGGCCGACGGCGTCGCGAGCGAGAAGCCCCTGGCCGAGGTCTGCGGGCGGTCGATGCTCGAGCGCGTCCACGACGCGCTGGCCGGGAACCGCCTCGAGCGCGTCCTTGCCGTCGTCTCGCCGAACGCGCCGGCGACCCGCGAGCGCGCCCGCGACCTCCCGTGCGACCTGCTCGAGACGCCCGGCGAGGGCTACGTCGCGGACCTCGATCGCGCGCTCGAGGCGGTCGATGGCCCCGCGCTGACGGTCGCCGCCGACCTGCCGCTGCTGTCGGTCGACCACGTCGACCGCGCGCTCGACGCTGTGGCGCGCCTGGCCGACGCGGCGGCCTCGAACGGCGCCCCGCCGTCGGACGGCGGTATTCCCTCGGTGACGGTCTGCGTCCCGGCGGCCCTGAAGCGCGCGGTGGGCGTGAGCGTCGACACGTCGTTCGTGCCCGGGGCGTCGACCGACACGCAGGTCGTCCCCGCCGACGCCGCCCCCCTCGAACTCGCGCCGACGGGGCTGAACGTCGTCGGCGTCGACGACTCCGCGGAGGCTATATGGGTGAGCCGTGACCGGGCACTCACTGTGAACGTGAACCGGGCGTCCGACCTCGCGGTCGCGAGGTCGCTGTGTGCGGAGGGACACGGGTGCGACTGATCCTGGTCGCGGGGTCGACCGAGACCGCCGCAATCGACGGCATCAGCGCCGCCGGCGCCGACCCCGACGCGATGGTGCACACGCCGAGCGCCGACGCCGAGATCGTCGCCTACGGCGCGACCGTGCGATCGCCGGTCGTCCCGGTGAGTCCGACGGGCTGTCCCACCCCCGCGGCGGTGACGCGGGCCTGCCGGAGCCTCGCGAACTTCGAGACGACCGTCGTCGACGGCGGCCTCGCGGAGGGGACCGCGGCGCCGACGGTCACCGTGGGCGCGCGCCGCGGGCGAGACGTCCGCGAGCGCGACCCCGTCCCGACCGCGCCGGGGGCGTTCGCCGCCGCCCGGCAGTTCGGCGAGGCGCTCCCCGACGAGGAGGTCGTCCTCGGCGAGACGATCCCCGGGGGGACGACGACGGCCATGGGCGTCCTCCGGGCGCTCGGCGAGGAGTGGACCGTCTCCTCGTCGCTGCCGGACAACCCCCTGCCGCTGAAGAGCCAGGTCGTCGAGAACGCCCTCGCGGCGAGCGACCTCGAACCGGGCGACTGCGCCGGCGACCCGGTGCCGGCGCTCCGCCGGATGGGCGATCCCGTGCTGGCGGTCGTCGCGGGGATCGCCGTCGGCGCGCTGACGACCGGCACGCGGGTGGTCCTCGGGGGCGGGACGCAGATGCTCGCCGCCGCCGCGGTCGTGCGCCACGCGGGCGTCGACGCGCCCCTCTCGCTGGCCACCACGTCGTTCGTCGCCGACGACGTGGACGACCTCCCCGGCGCCTGCGGGAGCCTGGACGTCGGCCTGACCGTGACCGATCCCGGCTTCGACGGGCGGGCGGAGGAGTCGCTGGCCCGGTACGTCGCCGGCGAGGCCAAGGAGGGCGCCGGCATGGGCGGCGCGCTCGCGCTGGCCGATCGGGCGGGCGTCCTCGGGGCGGTCCCCGACGAGACACTCGCGGTCGTCAGGGGGCTGGAGGGGTAGCGTGGACCCCGACGCAGTCGACGCGGTCGAGCCGGTCGTCCACGGCGGCGCCGCGGACCCGAAGCTGCTGGACTTCAGCGCCAACACCAACCCCGAGCGTCCGCCGGGCGTCGCCGGCGTCTACGAGTCGGCCCTGGCCGCCGCGCGGCGCTACCCCGCCGGCTACGAGGGCTTCGTCGCCGCCGCCGCCGACTACGTCGGCACCGACCCCGAGCACGTCGTCCCGACCGCGGGCGGACTGCGCGCGATCAGGCTGACCGTCCAGTCGACCGTCGGCCACGGCGACTCGGCGCTCGTCCCCGCCCCGAGCTTCTCCGAGTACGCCCGCGAGGTCCGCCTCCAGGGCGCCGATCCCGACTTCGTCCCGCACGACGAGGTCCTCGAGGCCGACCCTGCGGGCCACGCGCTCGCGGTCGTCTGCACCCCGAACAACCCGACCGGCGACCTGGCCGACCCCGAGGCGCTCCGGGCGTTCGCCGACCGCTGCCGCGACGCCGGGACGACGCTGCTGGTCGACGAGGCGTTCCTCGACTTCACCGACGCGCCCTCGATGGCGGGCGAGCCCGGCGTCGTCGTCGCGCGCTCGCTGACGAAGGTGTTCGGTCTCCCGGGGCTCCGGGCGGGCTTCGCCGTCGCGACCGGGGAGCACCGCGAGCGGCTCCGCCGCGCCGGCCAGCCCTGGGACCTCGCGACGCCGGCGGCGCTGGTCGGCGAGCACTGTCTTCGGCAGGAGGCGTTCGTGCGCCGGACCCGCGAGCGCGTCGCCGCCGAGCGCGAGCGCGTGCGCGAGGCGCTGGCCGGGCGCTTCGAAGTCCGCCCCTCCGACGCTCCCTTCCTCCTGCTCGACGTCGGGGAGCGGTCGGTCGAGGGCGTCGTCGAGGGAGCCCGCGAGGCCGGCGTCGTCGTCCGCGACGCGACCACGTTCAGGGGGCTCGACAACCACGTCCGGGTCGCGATCAAGCGACCCGCGGAGAACGATCGCCTGCTGGACGCCCTGGCCGATGACTGACCGGCGCCGACCCGGGCAGCGGGCGGGGATCTTCGACGCGACGGTCCGCGAGGGCGTGCTGCGCCTCCGGCGACCCGGCACGCGGTGGCTCTCGACGGGCCACGCGGGCGGCGCCAGCGAAGGCCCGGTCGCGTACAACGTCACGGTCCCCGAGGGCTGGGACGAGACCGACCTCACGGGCTACGTCGCCCGCCGGCGCGAGCGGGCGGGCTTCGCCACCGCCGGGCCGACGCTGCTGACCGGGGTCGACCAGGGCCACGCTCGCCGGGCCCGCCTGGACGGCGTCGAGGCCGTCGTCACCGCGGGCGTCTCGAACCCGGCCGCGCTGGCGATGCCGGACGGCCCGGCGTCGGCGACCGACGGCGCTCCCTCGACCGACTCTACGCCGGCGGACGCGCCATCGCGGGACGCGACGCCGTCGGACACGCCGTCGCGGGATGCGCCGTCGCGGGACGCGACCGAGCGCCACGCCGACGCGACGGCAGACGCTTCGCAGCGCCACGACGGGACCATCAACGTCTTCGTCGGCACCGACCGCGCGCTCG
>JBDGUA010000024.1:4227-18600 GCA_042216345.1 Haloferacaceae archaeon | reverse complement strand
TCGCAGCGCCACGACGGGACCATCAACGTCTTCGTCGGCACCGACCGCGCGCTCGCCCCGGGCGCGCTGGCGAACCTCCTCACGGTCGCCGCGGAGGCCAAGACCGCGACGCTGCTGGCCGCGACGGGGTTCACCGGCACCACGACCGACGCCGTCGTCGCCGGTTGCGACCCCGACGGCGAACCGGCGGCGTTCTCGGGCAGCGCCACGCCCGTCGGTCGCGCGGCGCGGGCCTGCGTGCGCGACGCGCTGCTCGCGAGTCTCGACTCGCGCTACGAGGGCGACGACTTCCCTGGCTCGGTCGCGGACGCCGCCTACGGCGTCGTGACCGACGTCGCGGCCGAGGTTTCACGCGTCGAGTAGGTGCGGCGCGTCTCCCAGCGCGCCGGTCCGCTCGCGCGGGTCGAACACGCTTAAGCCGGTCACGCCGAAACCGCTCTCCCGTGAACGGCATCGTCCTGGCCGGCACCGCCTCGGGCGTCGGCAAGACCGTCGCCACGCTCGCGGTGACGCGCGCGCTCTCGCGGGCCGGCGTCGACGTCCAGCCGGCGAAGGCCGGCCCGGACTTCATCGACCCGAGCCACCACGCCGTCGAGGCGGGCCGGCCCTCGCGGACCCTCGACCCCTGGCTGGAGGGCGAGGCGGGGATGCGGCGCACCTACTGGCGCGGCGAGGGCGACCTCTGCGTCGTCGAGGGGATGATGGGGCTGTACGACGGCGACACCTCCACCGCCGCCGTGGCCGCCGCGCTCGACCTCCCGGTCGTCCTCGTCGTGGACGCCAGCGCGGGCATGGAGAGCGTCGCGGCGACCGCGCTGGGCTTTCGCGAGTACGCGGCCCACGCGAGCGCCGCCGAACGCGTCGACGTGGTCGGCGTCCTCGCGGCCCGCTGTCACGGCGGTCGCCACGAACGGGGCGTCCGCGAGGCGCTTCCCGACGGGCTCCGCTACGTGGGTCGGGTTCCACCCCGCGACGACCTGGAGATCCCCGACCGCCACCTGGGCCTCCACCTGGGTGAGGAGGCACCGCTGCCGGACGAGGCCCTCGACGCCGCGGCGGCCCACGTCGACGCCGATGCGCTCGTTCGACTCGCACGCAGACCGCCGCGCGTCCCGGACCCGGAGGCCGGCGGGGCGGACGCCGCGGGCGACCCTGCCGGGGCGACCGTCGCCGTCGCCCGCGACGACGCCTTCCGGTTCGTCTACCCCACGACACTGGAGCGGTTGCGCGAGCGCGCCGAGGTCGTCACCTTCGCGCCGACTGCCGGCGACGACCTCCCCGACTGCGACGGCGTCTACCTCCCCGGCGGCTACCCGGAGCGCTACGCGGCGGCCCTCGCCGACGCGCCGGCGCTAACGACGCTCCGCGAACGCGCCGCGGCGGGCCTGGCGGTGCTCGGCGAGTGCGGGGGCCTGATGGTCCTCGCGGAGTCGCTGACGCCGATCGCCGACGGCCCCGCCGCGGCGGCGGGCGAGACCTACGAGATGGCCGGCGTCCTCCCGGCGACCGTGCGCATGTGCGAGCGCCACCAGGGGCTCGACCACGTCGAACTCCGGGCCCGCGAGGACGCGCTCACGGCCGGGGCGGGCGACCGCCTGCGGGGCCACGAGTTCCACTACTCCCGCGCCGACCCCGCGGAGGACGCCCGCTTCGCCTTCGACGTGGAGCGGGGGGGCGGCATCACGGGGGACCGCGACGGACTGACCGAGTACCGGACGCTGGGCACGTACGCCCACGTCCACGCCGAGAGCGGGGCGTTCGACCGCTTCATCGAGAACCTATGACTGACCAGAGTGCCGATGCGCCCGACGGACCGACCGACGAGTCGCCCGACGGACCGACCGACGAGTCGCCCGACGAACCGACCGACGAGTCGCCCGCCGATTCGTCCGACCAGACGCCCGACGATCCCCGCGACGTGCGGGCGAGCACGCCCGGCCGTGGCGTGTCACCCGAGGCCCGCCCCATCGAGCCCGCCGCCCCCGAGGAGTTCGGACTCACCCAGGCGTGGTGGGGCGACGGCAAGGGCAAGACCACCGCGGCGCTGGGGATGGGGTTCCGCGCGGCGGGCCACGGCTACCGGGTCCACGTGCTCCAGTTCATGAAGGGCGGGGCCGACTCCGTCGAGGCGGTCCGCGGCGAGTACAACGCCATCGCCGCCGTCCCCGGGATCACCTACGAGAACACCGGCCACTACGGCTGGCACGCGCTGCGCGACGGCTCCGCGGACGACGAGCACGAGGCGACGGCCCGGGCCGCCCTCGAGCGCGTCGAAGAACTGCTCGACGGCGCCGCCGCGGCCGACCTGACGGCCCCCCTGGACCTCGACGGCGACCCCGCCGAGGGCGTCCACCTGCTCGTCCTCGACGAGGTACTCTACGCCGCCGAGCGCGGACTCGTCGCGCCGGCGGCCGTAGTCGACCTGATCGAGTCCAAGCCGGCGAACCTCGAGCTGGTGCTGACGGGCGGCCACGAGTCGCCGGACTACCTGCGCGAGCACGTCGACCTGCTCACCCGGGTCCGCAAGGAGAAACACCCCATCGACGCCGGCCAGCGCGCCCGCAAGGGCACCGAGTACTGAGGCGGGACGTTTTCTGCCGCTGTCACCGGCTATATCCCTTCCGCTGGTGAGGCTCGCCCGATGGCAGACGCGGCGACGACCCGGCGGGAACTGTTCACCGACCCGCGGCTGGTGTCGGTCCTCTCGGTCACCGGCGTGGCCGTCTTCAGCAACCAGGCGGCGCCAGTCGCGCTCCCGGGGATCAGCCGCTCGCTGGCGGTCAGCGACGCGCAGGTCGGGCTCGTGATGACGGCGTTCTTCCTCCCGGCGTCGGTCATGCTGCTGATCGTCGGCTCGCTCGCGGACATCTACGGGCGTCGCACGGTCGTGCTCCCCTCCCTGCTCGTCTCGGGGGCCGCCGGCGTCGGCATCTTCTTCGTCGACTCCTTCGCCGCGCTGCTCGCGCTCCGGGTGCTGCAGGGCGCGGCGTTCCCGGCGCTGACGCCGCTGTCGACGGCGATCATCGGCGACCTCTACGAGGGGCCGACCGGGGCGACCGCCCAGGGGCTGCGCTCGAGCGTCAACGGCCTCTCGGGCGTCCTCGGCCCGGCGTTCGCGGGCGTGCTCGCGGGCGTCGCCTGGCAGTACCCGTTCCTCCTCTCGGCGCTGGTCTTCCCGGTGGCTCTCGTCGTCTACCGCTACCTCCCGGAGACCGGCGGCCACGCCGCGGGCGAGCGCCCGGGGCTGCTCGCGCACCTCCGGGACATCGGCACGGAGTTCGTCGACTCAGACCTGCGGCTGCTGGCGGTCGGCGGCGGCGTCATCTACTTCGCGAAGTTCGCGGTCGTGACGTTCATCCCGCTGTTCGCGGTGCGCGAGCTGGGCGCCAGCGCCTTCGCCGCCGGACTGCTGCTCTCGGTCCGGGGGCTGGTTCGCATCTTCAGCGCGCCCCTCTCGGGGGTCGCCGTCGAGCGGTTCGCCCGCCGCGGGGCGCTGGTCGGCACGCTGCTGCTGGTCGCCGCGACGGTGGTCCTCATGCCGCTGGCGCCCGCGGCGGTGCCGGGGGTCCCCCCGCTGGTAGTGCTGGGACTGCTCGTCGGCGCCTACAGCGCGGGGGAGGCGCTGTTCAACCCGGTGCTGAACGACACCGTCGTCGGCCTGGCCAGCGACGACCGTCGCGCCGGCGTCGTCAACACGATCAGCGTCTTCAAGAACGGGGCCAGCGCCGTCTCCCCCGCCGTCCTCGGGCTCGTCCTCACCGCCACGGACTTCGGCGCCCTCTTCCTGCTCGCGGCGGTCGTCCCCGTCGCCTACGCCGCGCTGTTGCTCGTGCGCTTCGACGGCGGCGAGGCCGCCTCGACGACGGGGTGAGCGTCCGGCGTACCCCTCACCGCTCCAGCCGATCGAGAATCGCCGTCGCCAGCGAGCGCGCCGCCTCGACGTGGTCGTCGGCCCTGGCGTCGCCGGTCCCGTCGACGTGGGAGAGCAACTCCCGGACCTGCTCGACCCTCGTCCGGACCGCAGCGGACGGCGCCGACGGGTCGCGGGCGACGTCGGCGGCGACGGCCTCGGCCTCGCCCAGGTAGGGACTCACGGCGGGGGCGACGGGCCGCTCCGCGGTCGCTTCGAGGTGCTCGTGGAGCCGACGGACGCGCACGTGAACGGCCTCGCTTCCCTCGTGTTCGCCAGTCGCGTCCTCGTCAGTCGCGTTTTCGTCAGTCGCGTCCTCGTCAGTCGCGTCCTCGCCGGTCACGGGGCCCGGTTCGCCCCCCGCGGGCATCAGGGTTCGGCACGCAACCGTCAAGTGCCCGACCGCCCACCGACGGAGTGATGACCCGGACGCTGCTGGTCGCCGGGACCGCGAGCCACGTCGGCAAGAGCACCGTCGCCGCGGGGCTCTGTCGCCTGCTCGCGGACCGCGGGGTCTCGGTCGCCCCGTTCAAGGCCCAGAACATGTCCAACAACGCGCGGGCGGTCCCGCGGGCCGCGGTGGCCTCGTCGCCGAGTGGCGACGCGGCCCCAGCGGGACTCGGCGACGCGTCGCCAGCCGGTGTCGACGCCGCCGCCTTCGGCGAGATCGGCGTCTCCCAGTACGTCCAGGCGCGCGCCGCGCGGGTCGCGCCCACCACCGACCACAACCCGGTCCTCCTGAAGCCCCGCGGCGAGGGCGAGTCCCAGCTCGTCGTCGACGGCGTGGCGGTCGGTCACTACGCGGCGGGCGACTACTACGACGAGCACTGGGAGCGCGCCCGGGACGCCGCCCTCGCGGCCCACGAGCGCCTGGCCGCCGCCCACGACGTCGTCGTCGCCGAGGGCGCCGGCTCGATCGCCGAGATCAACCTCCACGACCGCGACCTGGCGAACGTCGAACTCGCCCGCGCCGCCGACGCCGAGATCCTCCTCGTGGGCGACATCGAGCGCGGCGGGGTCTTCGCCAGCCTCGTCGGGACGCTCGAACTGCTGCCCGGGGACCTGCGCGACCGGGTCGTCGGCGCGGTGATCACCAAGTTCCGCGGCGACCGCGCCCTCCTCGCGGACGGCCTCGACGCGTTCGAGGCCCGGACCGGCGTGCCCGTCCTCGGGGTGGTCCCCCACGACGACCCGGGGCTCCCGCAGGAGGACAGCGTGTCGCTCCCGCCCGCGGGCCGGCGCCAGGTCCGCGGCGCCGACGACGGCGTCGCCGACGAGCGCGCCGTCACCGTGGCGGTCCCGCGGCTCCCGCGGATCTCGAACTTCACGGACCTGGAACCGCTGGCGGCGACGCCCGGCGTCCGGGTCGCGTACGTCCCCCTCGACGCCGACCTCGACGGGGCGGCCGCGGTCGTCGTCCCCGGCTCGAAGAACACCGTCGACGACTGCCGCGCGCTCGCGGCGTCGGGGATGGCCGACCGCCTCCGGGCGTTCGAGGGGCCCGTCGTCGGCCTCTGCGGCGGCTACCAGCTCCTGGGCGAGCGGCTCACCGGCGCGAGCGTCGAGGGCGCGTCATCCAGTGTAGGAGACGACGACGGCGGCGAGGGCGGCGAGAGCGCCGCCGACGCCGTCGCCGGCGTGGGGCTGCTCCCGGTTGAGACCGCCTTCTCCCCCGAGAAGCGCGTGGCGGCGACGACGCTCCGGCTTCGCGGCGCGGGGCCCCTGGTCGGCGTCGACGCCACCGTCGCTGGCTACGAGATCCACGCGGGCGAGACCCGACTGGTCGCGGGCGTCGACCGCGACACTTCCGGCGTCGCCCTCCCGTTCGCGCCAGTGAAAGGCGCCGCGACCCCGGCGCTCGGCGCCGCCCGCGGCGACGTGCTCGGCACGTACCTCCACGGGCTCTTCGAGAACGACCCCGTGCGGGCGGCCTTCGTCGACGCAGTCTACCGCGCCGCCGGACGCGAGCGCCCCGTCGCGTCGCCGTCGGCAGCCGGGGCGGCGTCGGACAGCCCCGCCTCGCCCTACGACCGGGCGGCGGCGCTGCTCCGCCAGCACCTCGATGTAGGCGCGCTCGGATTCGACGGCTAGGGGACTAGGCCCCCGCGTTCAGCTGCAGATGTCGTGGAGGTCGTCCAGCCCGTGGATCTCCCAGGTCGGCCAGACGTTCAGCTCCCAGTCGGTCCGGTGGGGCCGGCGGATGAACGCCGAGTCGATGCCGGCGTTCTCGGCGGCCCGGACGTCGGACTCGTTGTCGCCGACGAACAGCGCGTCCTCGGCGTCGAGGTCCGCGAGAGCGCGCTCGAGGTAGTGGGGGTTCGGCTTGCGCAGGTCGAGGCTCTCGATGGTCGGCTCCCGGCCGTAGGCCGCGCCGAACAGGTCGGCGACCTCGAAGTGGTCGAGGAGGAAGTCGACCGTCTCCTGCTGGTTCGAGCTGACGATGCCCATCTCGGTGTCCAGGTCGGCCAGCCCCTCCACGTCGTCGTAGGGGGTCTTCCGTCCCGCGCGGGCCTCCTCCTGCTGGGCGCGCGAGAGGGTCCGCTCGCGCGCGGTCCAGAACGGCTCGGGATCGAGGTCGTAGGTCTCGCAGACGGTGTCGACGCGCGGCGGGGTCGCCCCCACGGTCATCTCCTCGACGTGGTCGGGGTCCGGGTCGGTCACGCCGAAGCTCTCGAAGGTCTCCCGGGTCGCCTCCTGGAGGACGTCGAAGCTCGTGCGACCGACGAGGACACCGTCGTTGTCGAAGACGACGGTATCGTAGGTCATAGCCTGGCTACGGTCGTCCCTCGGATAAGCGTTTCACTCGTCCCGGACGGGGGGCGCACGCCGGTCCGCCAGTCGTCGGTCCGTCAGTCGTCGGTCCGTCAGTCGTCGGTCCGTCAGTCATCGGTCGCCGCGCAGCGGTTCGGCCCGAGCTCGAGTTCGGTCGCCTCCTGCTGGGTCCCGGGGCGGTCGACGCCGCGGTTGATGTCGATGACGCGCTCGTAGTTCGGCGGCTTCGCCGGCGTGCGTTCGGTGAGGCGGTCGACGAACGCCTCGCGGTCGAGCTGGAGCAGCGGCGCCTCCCGCCGGAGGTCGCCGAGGCGCGCGTGAATCGGCGTGCCGGGGTCGACGGCCGCGCTCTCCAGCGAGAAGTGGCCGGGGAGGACCGCGACGGCGTCGGGCTCGGCCAGGAGCGTCCGGTGGAGCGACTCGTAGAGCAGCCGGGCGCCCTCGGCGGCCTCGCCCTCGCCGAACTGGAGTTCGGTCCGGCCGACGCTGTCGACGAAGAGAGTGTCGCCCGTCAGCACCGCGGTCGAGCCGACGAGGTAGCTCACGATCTCGGAGGTGTGGCCCGGCGTCGACAGCGCCTTCAGGTCGACCGACCCGACCCGGACGGTCTCGTTTCGCTCGAGGGGTTCGTACGCGAACTGGACGCCGCGGTCGGCGGCGCCGGCGCCGAGGTAGTAGGTCGCACCGACCTCGTCGGCCAGGGCGCGACCGCCGGAGAGGTGGTCCGCGTGGACGTGCGTGTCGAGGACGTGGGTGATCTCGTAGTCGCCCGCGGCCGCCGCGGCGACGAACTCCTCGGTGTGTCGGGTCGCGTCAACCACCGCCGCCTCGTCGCCGCTGCCGATCAGGTAGCCCAGACAGCCCTTCGCCCGCCGCTGGACCTGGACGATCTCGAGGTCGACCGCGTCCGTCGGCACGTGGACCCGGTCGTAGACGGTGCTCCACGCCTCCATGCCGCCCTCGACGACGCCGACGCGCTCGAAGCCCGCGGCGGCGAGATCCGCCGCGAGGTCCCGCGAGGAGACGCCCCTCCCGCACATGGTCACGATCCGGTCGCTCTCGTCCAGGCCGGTCGCCTCCCTGAACGTCGCCGGGTCGAACGCGCTGTCGGGGGTGTGGCGGTACCGGATCGCCCCCTCGACGTGCCAGCTCTCGAAGCTCTCGGCGTCCCGAGTGTCGACGACCGCGACCGGCTCCTCGGCGTCGAGCAGGTCGCGGAGTGTCTCTGCGGTGAGTTCCTCGATCATGGTGGCCTCGGTCGGTCGCTCCCCGCGGCGCGGTCGACGGGGCCGCCGGGAGCGCACGACCCTCCTCGCTAGAGATACCCTCCCTGGGTGGTTAGCTGTTCTGGGGCGGGGAGTTCCTTTCCCCGTCGCCACACGAGATTTTATATGCGGGTGCCGCCCAGAGTGCCCATGGTAGAGGCCCTGGCGGTCGCGAGCGGCAAGGGTGGGACCGGAAAGACCACCAGCACGCTCGCGCTGGGGATGGCCCTGGCCGCCGACCACGACGTGACCGTGATCGACGCCGACACGGGGATGGCGAACCTCCTCTTCCACGCCGGCCTCGCGGACGCCCCGGTGACGCTGCACGACCTGCTGCTCGACGGCGACGGCGACGCCCACGCGGTCGAGGACGCGGTCTACGAGCGCTTCGGCATGCGCGTGGTCCCCTGCGGCACCAGCCTGGGCGACTTCCGCGCCGCCGATCCCGGTCGGCTCCGCGCGGTCGTCGCCGACCTGGCCGCCGACGCCGACGTGCTGTTGCTGGACTCCCCCGCGGCGCTCGGGAGCCGGACCGCCGTCCTCCCGCTTGTTCTGGCCGACCGGACCGTCGTCGTCCTCCAGCCGACCATCCCGTCGCTCTCTGACGGCCTCAAGGTCGTCGAGTACGCCCGCTCGTACGGCACCGAGCCCGCGGGCGTGCTCTTCAACAAGGTCCGCGAGGACGAGGCGACCGACCGGATCGCCGAACGGGCCGAGCGCTACCTCGGCGAGACGCTCGCGGCGGTCCCGGCGGACGAGGCCGCGCGGGCGGCCCGTCGCGCGGGCGAACCGCTGCTGGCCCACGCGCCCGACTCCCCCGCCGCCCGGGCTTACCGTGGGGCTGCCGAGCGACTGTCGATCCGCGACGGCGACGGCGGCGACGTGGCCGACCGCTTCCGCAGCGCCGTCGTCCCCGATCCCCTCTCGGAATGACCGTCGAGATTCCCCAGGGGTCGCTCGTCCGCTCGCGCGTGGTCGCCGACCCCGGGGTCGCCCTCGCCGACGCCCTCGACCGGGAACTGACCGGCTACGCCGTGCTGGCCCCGCAGGACGCGCTGTTGCTCGACGCCGAGACCCGGGGCGTGCTCACCTTCGAGGACGGCGTGCCCGTGCTCGCGTACGAACGCGGCAGCGACAGCGGCGGGCCGGCGGCGCTGGGCGCGCTCGCGGTGCCCGGTCCCTACAGCGCCGACCTGTTCGAACTCCCGGCGGCGGCGCTCGCGACCGCCCACGAGTCGACCGACCTCCGGGTCCAGCCCGGGCTCCCCGCCGACCGCCTCGCCGGCGACGCCGACCTCGCGGAACGGACCCGGGCGGCGGCGCCAGACGACCGCCGGGACGCCCCCGTCGAGGAGGACCCCGTCGCCGCGTTCCTCGCGGACGAGGAGAAGATCGCGGCCATCCGGGCCGACGCCCGCGAGGAGGCCCGCGAGCGCGCCGACGAGTGGGGACTGGCCGACCAGCTCGAGGGGGGTGTGAGCTCCGCAGATCGGGACGTCGACGACACCGGAGACGCCGCCCCCGACGCCGACGGGGACGCCGCCACCGACGCCGACGGGGACGCCCGTCCGGGGGAGTAGACTGATAAGTTCCCCGGCCCCCACTACGAGCGATGGGATCCGTCCTCGCCTACGAGCGGTCGCGGGCGGCCTGGTGGGCGGTGGCCGCCGTCGCCGCGGCGGCGCTGGCGCTGTTTCTCTACTCGTTCGTCGGGACGTTCGTGCTGGGGCTGTTCTTCTACTACGCCGCCCGCCCGCTCTACCGGGAGGTCCTCCGGCTGGTCGAGTCCCGCCGGATCGCGGCGACGCTGACGATGCTGCTGCTGGTGTTGCCGGTGATCGCCCTGCTCGGCTACGCGGTCGTGATGGCGTTCCGCGAGTTCTCCTCGGTCGTCGATCCGGCGGTGCAGAACACGGTTCTGCGCCGGATCTTCGGTCGGGCCGACCCGATGGACGAACTGCTCAACCAGCCCCTGATCTTTCTGACCCGGCTGGACCGCATCGACCAGCTCCGTCAGCAGGTCCTGACGGGCGTCCACCAGCTCGCGCCGCTGCTCGACGGCCTGCTCCACCTGACGCTCGCGCTGGCGCTGACGTTCTTCCTGTTCCACGACGGCCACCGCCTGGAGCAGTGGTTCAGTTCGGAGATCGGCGACCGCGGCAGCGGCGCCCACGCGTTCCTGACGGCGATCGACCGCGACCTCGAACAGGTCTACTTCGGGAACGTCCTCACGGTGCTGCTGGTGGCGCTGCTCTCGCTGATCGTGTACAACGGCTTCAACGTCGTCGCGCCGCCGGCGCTGTCGCTCCCGTTCCCGACGCTGCTGGCGCTGCTGACTGGACTGGCGACGTTCGTCCCGCTGGTCGTCGGCAAACTGGTCTACCTGCCGGTCGCGCTGTACCTCGGTTGGGAGGCCTACCTCGAGGACCCGGAGCTGCTCTGGATCCCGCTGGTGTTCCTCCTGCTGTCGTTCCTCCTGCTCGACGTGATCCCGCAGACGGTCGTCCGACCGTACCTCTCCGGGCGCACGCTCCACACCGGGCTGATCCTCTTCTCGTACGTCTTCGGCGTGGCGCTGTTCGGCTGGTACGGGCTGTTCTACGGCCCGCTGCTGGTGGTCTTCGTCGTCCAGTTCGCCAACGTCGTCTTCCCGGAACTCGTCCGCGGGGAGCCGGTGACTCCCGCGACCGCCAGCAGCGTCCACATCGGGACCGACCCGCCCGACGCCGACGGGACGGTCGGCGAGCAGGCAGGCGGTGACGCCGACGAGGCCGACGCCGACGAGGAATAGTTGAGGCCAGTCAGGTGCCGAGGTGTCCGTCGACCACCTCGCCAGTCAGGTGCCGAGGTGTCCGTCGACCACCCCGCCAGTCAGGTGCCGAGGTGTCCGTCGAACCACTCCCCGGCCAGTTCCGCCACCGCTTCGAGTTCGCCCGGCCCCTCGAAGAGGTGGCCGGCGCCCTCGATCACCCTCAGCTCCTTCTCGCACTGCAGGCGGTCGTAGGCCCGCTGGTTCAGCGCCAGCACCTGTTCGTCCTCACCGCCGACGACGAACAGGCAGGCCGCCCGGACCTCCTCGAGGGCGTCGGCGGCCATGTCGACCCGGCCGCCGCGCGAGACCACGGCCTCGACCAGCGAGTCGCGCCGGACCGCCCCCCGCAGCGCCGCGGCGGCGCCGGTGCTCGCGCCGAAGTAGCCCACGTCCAGGTCCTGCGCCTCGGGCCGCTGGATCGCCCAGTCGGTGACGCCCACGAGCCGGTCGGTCAGCCGCGGGACGTCGAAGCGGTTCTGGCGGTCCCGGTCCTCCGCTTCGGTCAGCAGGTCGAACAGCAGGGTGCCGAGCCCGCGCTCGCGGAGGTGCTCGGCGACCGCGGTGTTCCGCGGGCTCTTGCGGCTGCTCCCGCTGCCGTGGGCGAACACGACCAGCCCGGCGGCGCCCTCGGGGACGAGCAGTTCGCCCTCCAGTTCGACGCCGTCGACCGGGATGTCGAAGACGTCGCCGGCCATCACTCGAGGCCGAACTCCTCGTCGACGACCTCCGCCCGGGCGAAGTTCGACCCGACCTCGGTGATCTCCACGTCGGCGGTCTCGCCCAGGTCGGCCTCGGGCACGAGGATCGCGAACGACTCGACGTAGCCCACGCCGTCGCCCTCCTCGCCGAGCTCCTCGATCTCCAGGGTGTAGGTCTCCCCGCTCTCGACCGGGATCTGACTCGAACTCATACCCGACGGTTCGGCGGGTCGTCGGTTATACTTCGTGGCCGTCCCGGCGTGGCCCCCCGGGGTGGTCCCCCCTCACGCGTCGCCGGCGCTGCCGGGCGCTGCGGTCGACTCCCGCTCCAGTTCGGCCCCGTCGCGCGGGCAGTGGGTGTAGTCCGGCGCCCGCGTCCGGAAGCCGCACTCGGGACACGTCTTGACCGGGGGGCTGGACTCGCGGCCGCGCCGGAGCAACAGCGGGACGAACGGCACGAACAGGAAGAGAAACAGCGTGTCGAAGTAGACCCACGCGATCACGCTGATCGCGACGCTGAGGAGCAGCCCCAGCACCGCCGTCGCCGTCCGCGAACTGACCATGCGCCCCGTAGGAGGCCGGGACACGAAGGGGTTGCGACTCGTCGGCGGGCGGGGTTCGGTCTGTGGATTGCCGTCGACTACGCGCTCGCCGGAGTCGGACCCTTCGACGATCGGACGACGATTCGACGGTTGAACGCGAACGCGTTAATCAGCGCGTCGCCTCCGTCCACCTGCAATGGTCTCCAACATCGACCCGTCCGTCGGTACCGACGGTCTCCGCGGGGTGGCGTGACGATGCGCGTGCCCGTCCCGAAGACCAAGCTCGTGGCGTTCACCCTCGTCGCCGCGCTCCTGACGACGGTCGCGGCCGGCGCCCTCGCGGTGCCGGGCGCGTTCGGCGCCGACGGCGAGCCAGCGGCGCCCGACGGGACGCCCCAGGTCGGCGCCGACGCGCCGACGCCGAACCCGAACTTCACGCCCGCCGTCCAGCAGTCCGGCTCGGCGGCCGGGTCCGCCGGCGAGCACGAGGACGACGACCGCGAGGCCGGCGAGGGCGAGGACGACGACCACGAGGCTGGCGAGGAGGGCGAACACGAGGACGAGGAGTACGAGGAGGAGTACGAGTCCAGAACCCGCGAGGGCGACGTGTCCGCGCGTCTGGATCGCGGGGTGGCGTGATCGGCCGTGTCGACCGATGGTCACTCGGTGTACGCCCGCCTCGGCGAGGCGACCCGGGAGTTCCGCTGCTGTGACACGGACTTTCTGGTCCGGGTCGAGGGGGTCCGCGCCGACCACGCCGCCGGCGCCGCCCGGCGCACCGCCGAGCGGCTGGAGGCCGACCTGAACGCCTTCGACGAGGCGAGCGCGGTCAGCGAGCTCAACCGCGAGGGCGCCGTCGTCGACGAACACGTCGCCCGGCTCGTCCGCCGGGGGGTCGAGTACTACGACCGAACCGACGGCGTCTTCGACGTCCACCAGGGTCGCGTTGAGCACGAACTCAAGGCCTACCTGCGCGAGGACCGCGAGTCGCTGCCCGAGACCTTCGACGCCGGCACGGTCCGCGTCGACGGCGACCGCGTCGAGAGCGACACGCCGCTGGACCTCAACGGCCTGGCGAAGGGGTACATCGTCGACCGCGCGACGGACGCGCTCTCGGGGCTGGGCAGGCGCGGGTTCGTCAGCGGCGGCGGCGACATGACCCCGCCGATCGGTCCCGTGGCGATCGAGAGCCCCTACGGCGACGAGAAGCCGTTGCGGATCCTCGACACCGACTGGCACGTCGCCTCCTCCGGGGGGTACCGCCGCAACCGCGAGGGGACCGACCACGTCTACGACCCGACGGCGGGTCGGCTCGGCTCGCAGAACGAACTCGTCACGGTCGTCGCCGAGCGCGACACCGTGGAGGCCGACGCGCTGGCGACGACGCTCGCCGCGCTCCCCCTGGACGACGCCCGCGACCTCGCCGAGCGGTGGGACGGCCTGGAGGCGCTGATCCTCCACGCGGGGGTCTTCCACACGACCGCCGACTTCGAGGCCCATGTCCTGGAGTGACCGCCAGCGGGTCACCGCCCTCGCGATGGTCGCGCTCGTGCTGGCCGTCCCGTTGCTCTGGCAGATCGGCGACGCCCGGCTCGCGACCGCCAGCGAGCACCGGCAGGCGAAGATCGCCGAACCGGTCGCCGCCCGGCAGGCGCCGGCCGACTACGACGGCGACGGGTTCCCGGACGCGAGCGACGCCTGCCCGACGCGCCCGGAGACCGACAACGGATTCCAGGACGACGACGGTTGCCCGGACGTCGCCGCGACTACGGGGGCTTCGTGATGGCCCGAACGGAGGCTGCCTGATGTCGGAACTCGTCTGGCTCCTCGACCGGGGCGCCGCGCTGG
Organism: Haloferacaceae archaeon; assembly: GCA_042216345.1. Classification (GTDB taxonomy): domain Archaea; phylum Halobacteriota; class Halobacteria; order Halobacteriales; family Haloferacaceae; genus JBDGUA01. The sequence continues at coordinate 4,753 of JBDGUA010000024.1, read as the reverse complement.
TCACCTACCCGGCGCTGTACCTCGCGGTCCTCACCGGCGTGCTCTTCAACACCCCGTCGTTCGGGGTGTTGCACCGGGCCGCCCGGCGCGTCCACGTCGAGCTGTCGGTCTTCGCGATGCTGCTCACCCTGCTGCACGCGGGCCTCGGCGTTCTCGACGCCTGGTTCGTCGCCTCCGGGTCGGTGCCGCCGCCGGCGTACACCGTCTCCTACTTCCTCGGCGGCGTCGGCGTCGGCGCCGGCGCGCTCCTGCTGCTGGTCGTGGCCGTGCTCGGGTTCACCGATCCGCGGCGCTTCCAGCGACCGTGGGGGCCGCGGGTCGTCCACGCGTTCGCCTACGGCGGGTTCGCCTTCGGGACGATCCACGCCGCCGCCGTCGGCACCGACATGGTCGGCCTGATCCAGACGCTGCTGGCGCCGTCGGTCGCGTTCCTGGTGTACGTGCTCCTGCTGCGCCTGCTGTTCCTCCGCGGTACGGCCCCGGGTGCGGCGGGCTAGCGCACGGCGAGCGAGCCGCCCTCTTTCTC
>JBDGUA010000024.1:0-4127 GCA_042216345.1 Haloferacaceae archaeon | reverse complement strand
GTACGGCCCCGGGTGCGGCGGGCTAGCGCACGGCGAGCGAGCCGCCCTCTTTCTCCCGTCACTGTCGTTGTCGCGTCGTTGTCGCATCGGCGTCGCTGTCGCTGTCGCGTCGGCGTCGCTGTCGCATCGGCGTCGCTGTCGCATCGGCGTCTCTGTCGCGTCGGCGTCGCTGTCGCATCGGCGTCGCTGTCGCGTCGGCGTCGCTGTCGCATCGGCGTCGCTGTCGCTGTCGCTGTCGCGTCGGCGTCGCTGTCGCGTCGGCGCCGCCGTCACGTCGGCGTGGCTGCCGCTATCGGCGTCGGCGTCGCCTTCGCGGTCGTCAGTACGCGTCCCAGAGCCCCAGCAGCCGGTCGACGACGCGGTCGGTGAACGACTGCCGGTAGACCGTGTAGAGGTAGGTCACCCGGTCCGGGTCCTCGACCTCGTAGACGACGCGCCGGCCGTCGCGTTCCTTCGTCACGAGGTCGGCCTCGGCCAGGTTCGAGAGGTGCCAGGAGACCGTCGACGGCGCCTTCTCGAGGCGGTCGCTCAGGTCCGACGTCGAGAGCGGCCCGTCGGCCAGCAGGTGCGCGAGGATCCGGCGGCTGTACTGCCGGCGGAGCGCGTTCATCACCGCCTGGTCGGCGGCGTCGAACTCGGCGGCGGGGTAGTACCGCGTGTACTTGCCGTCGTCCGACACCTCGACGAGCCCCGCGTCGGCGAGCCAGCGCAGGTGGTACTGGAGCGTCCCCTGGGCGTAGTCCAGCTCCGCCAGCAGCGCCCGGAAGTGGACGCCGGGGGTGTCGGCGATCCGCTGGTAGATCGCCCGCCGCGAGGCCAGTTCCAGGTCGGGCTCGGACATCGGTCAGTCCCGCGCGAGGGCGACGAAAAACGCCACCAGTCCGGCGAGGATCAGCAGCCCGCTCCCGTGCTCGACCAGTTCCAGGAGCCTCCCGGGGATGTACGGCAACAGCGGGTGCTCCAGGAAGACCAGCAGGCCGTAGCCCGCGAACAGCGCGTACCCGACCGCGACGATCCGGAGCCGCCGGCTCCGCTCGCGGCGCCACGCGAGGTAGCTCAGCGTGCTGAGCGCCGCGGCGACGAGGAAGATACCGAGACTGACGTACTGTTCGAGCAGTTGGGCGAGCGTCATAGCTGCGTGGGGGCCGGCGACGTGGCCGGACGGACGGGACGGGCGTTTTGCGGCCGACCGGCGTCCCGACTGGACGGCGGCGGCGCTGTGAGAACGGCGTCGGTCACGATACTCCACCGTCGGGGTCGACGGGGCAAAACGGTTGGCGTTCAGTCGTCGAATCGAGGCCGGTCAGGGGCCGCCGGGCGCCTACTCCTCGTCGAGTTCGGCCTGCCACTCCTGGACCTTCGCCATGAGCTCGACCGGCGGCGTCTCGTTCACGTCGGTCGCGCGGAGCTGTTCGAGCACCGCACGGGCCGCCGGGTCGAGGTCCGGTGGCGACTCGTCCCCGATCGCGGGCTTCGACTCGTCCCCGGTCGCGGAATCCGAATCCGTCGCCGCCGCGGGATCCGACTTCCCGGCGTCGACGGCGGTCCCGCTCGCCTGGTCGCGCGCCCCGCCGTCGGCCGACGCCTGGGTCCGGAACGAGCCCGACTCGAGGTCGAAGACGACCTGACGCGTCCCGTCGTCGCCGCCGGAGCCGCCGCCCCGCACGTCGACGGCCTTCTCCGCCCGGAGCTTCGCGAGGACGTCCCGGGCCCGGGTGACGACCGGGTCGGGCACGCCCGCCAGTTCGGCGACGTGGATGCCGTAGGAGCGGTCGGCCGGGCCGTCACGGATCGTCCGGAGGAAGGTCACGTCGCCGTCGCGCTCGTCGGCGGCCATGTGGACGTTGTCGACGCCGTCGATGTGCTCGGCCAGGGCCGTCAGCTCGTGGTAGTGGGTCGCGAACAGCACCTTCGGCGACGGCGCGGTCGCCTGGGCCGCCGTGAGGTACTCGGTGGCCGCCCAGGCGATGGAGATGCCGTCGTAGGTCGCGGTGCCGCGCCCGACCTCGTCGAGGACGACCAGCGAGTCCTCGGTCGCCGAGTGGAGGATGTTGCTCAGCTCCTGCATCTCGACCATGAACGTCGACCGGCCCTGGGCGAGTTCGTCGAGGGCGCCGACGCGGGTGTAGATGCCGTCGACCAGGCCGACGGTGGCGCTGCGGGCGGGGACGAAGCTCCCGACCTGCGCGAGCAGCGTGATCAGCGCCGCCTGGCGCATGTAGGTTGACTTCCCGCTCATGTTCGGGCCCGTCACCAGGAGGAACCGCCGCTGCTCGTCCATCACGAGGTCGTTCGGGACGAAGTCGGTCGTCTGCTCGACGACCGGGTGGCGGCCGGCCTCGATCTCCAGGTTGCCGGGCTCGGTCACTTCGGGCCGCGTCCAGTCGTTGTTCGCGGCGTGTTCGGCCAGCGAGGCCAGCGCGTCGACCTCGGCGACCGCGCGACCGACGTCTTGGAGGAGCTGCGCGCGCTCGGCGACGGCCCCGCGGAGTTCCTCGAACAGCTCGTACTCGAGGTCGCCCCGGCGCTCCTCCAGGCGGAGGATCTCCCGCTCGCGCTCCTCGAGTTCGTCGGTGACGAACCGCTTGGAGTTCTTCAGGGTCTTGATCTCGCGGTAGTGCTCGGGCACCTGGTCGGCAACGGACTTGCCGACCTGGACGTAGTAGCCGTCGGTCTTGTTGCGGTCGACAGTGACGTGGCTGAGGCCGTGCTCGCGCTTCTCGCGCTCGGCCAGGGTGTCGATCCACTCCTTTGCCTCCTCGTGGCGGTCGATCAGGGCGTCGAGGTCGTCGTCGTAGCCGTAGCGGAACAGCCCGCCCTGGGTGACCGTCTTCGGGGGGTCCTCGGCGAGGGCGGCCTCGAGTTCGTCGTGGAGGGCGGCGGCGGCCTCGCGGTCGACCCGCTCGAGGACGTCCCGCAGCGGCGACTCAGCGAGGTCGGTCCCCTCGACGGTCTCGGCGAGCGCGGGCAGCAGCGCGAGGGTGTCCCGGACCGACAGCAGCTCCGAGGCGCCCGCGCTGCCGCTGGTCGTGCGGGAGGCGAGTCGTTCGAGGTCGGCGGCGCCGTCGAGGGTGTCGCGGACGCGGTCGCGGGCGAGCGCGGCGCTGGCGAGCGCGGCGACGCTGTCGTGGCGCCGCCGGAGTTCCTCGCGATCGCGTCGGGGACGGGTGAGCCACTCCCGGAGCAGGCGCCCGCCAGGGCTGGTGACGGTGTGGTCCAGCGTCGCCAGCACCGACCCCTCGCGGTCGCCGTGCATCGTCTCGACGAGTTCGAGGTTGCGCTGGGTGGTGGCGTCCAGGTTCAGGTGGTCGGCGGGGCGGTAGACCTGCAGGCGCGTCATCGACTCGAGGACGCCCGCGCCCGTCTCCGCGACGTAGTGGAGGACCGCCCCGGCGGCCTGCACCGCGACCTCGGTCTCGAGGCCGACGCTCTCGGCGGCGCCGCCGAACTGCTCGCGGACAGTCCGGCGCGCCCGCCCGGGGGCGAAGGCCTCGGCCTCGTGGAGGGTGAGCGAGGCGTCGGTGCGTTCGCGCAGGCGCGCCAGCAGGTCGTCGTCGCCGCGGACGCCCGGCCCGGGGAGGATCTCCACGGGCGAGAACCGGTAGAGCTCCGAGCCGGCGGCGTCGGCGCCCGTGACGCTCGTCGCGAGGAACCGACCGGTCGTGACGTCGGCGAACGCCAGGCCGTAGGCGGCGTCGGGGCCGTCGCCGTCGCGGACGACCGCCGCGAGGAACTGGGCGGCGTCGTCGGCGGTCTCGATCAGCGTGCCGGGCGAGACGACGCGGGTGATCTCGCGGGCGTGGCCGTCGTCGGTCTCGTACTGCTCGGCGACGGCGACGCGGTAGCCCCGCTCGACCAGCGCCTTGAGGTAGGGGGTCAGCTCCGAGAGCGGGACGCCGGCCATCGGGTACGAGGAGCCATGGGAGGACTTCTGGGAGACCGTCAGATCGAGTTCGTCGGCGACGACCTCGGCGTCGTCGGCGAAGAGTTCGTAGAAGTCGCCGCACTGCATCATCAGCAGGTCGGCGTCGGTCTCGTCTTTGAGAGCGAGGAACTCCCCGACGATTCCTTCGGGCATAGGTGTCCCTCGGGCCGGCGTCAGATAAAACGCTGTGGGTCGAATCGAG
>JBDGUA010000012.1:0-42620 GCA_042216345.1 Haloferacaceae archaeon | reverse complement strand
CGAGGCCGTCGTGATGTGCGGCGAGATCGGCGGCGAGGACGAGGAGGAGGCCGCCCGCTACATCGCCGAGTACATGGACACTCCGGTCGCCGGCTTCATCGCCGGCCGGACCGCCCCGCCGGGCAAGCGGATGGGCCACGCCGGCGCCATCGTCTCCGGCGGCGGTGGCACCGGGACCGCACAGTCGAAGATCGACGCCCTCAACGACGCGGGCGTCCCCGTCGGCGACACCCCCAACGAGGTCGCCGACCACATCGAAGACCTCCTGTAGGGCGGACTCTCGACGTCTTCTGACACGATCGTCGTTCCGTAGATCGCGCCGTCAGGGAGCTGAAAGGGCGGATAACTCCCGGTCGATTCTCCTTTGTCGTCCGACAGATGGGGCGGTGTCACTACGCCAGATGGGGCAGTGCCGCTACGCCAGAAGGGGCGGTGCCACTACGCCAGATGGGGTGGTGTCACTACACCAGAAGGGCCGTCGCGACTACTCCTCTTCCACGTTCGTCTCTTCCTCCTCTTCGGGCGCGAGCGTCTGTTCGACGAGGGCACCGGTCGCCCGTCGAAGGCGCTCGGAGACGGCCTGCTCGGAGACCTCCAGCGTGTCGGCGACCTCCGAGAGGGAGACGCTCCGCGGGACGTCGAAAAAGCCCAGCCGGTAGGCCTCCTCCAGCGCGGTCCGCTGCTTCGGGGAGAGCTCGTAGGGCTGGCCGTCGTCGTCGCCGGTCTGGTCCCGGTAGAGCCGCTGGAGCGAGACCGTCACGCCGTGCTCGCGGCAGCGCTCGAAGTACTCCTGGAGACTGTCCTGGTCGGGGAAGCGCATGCGGACCTCCAGCCCCTCGTGGGTGGCGGTGATGTCCAGCCGCGACGTGCCCACCTCCACGTCCAGGGCGTAGAAGACCACCGTCGCGTCCTCGGAGATGCGGACGCGGTAGAGCCGCTCCTCCGAGAGGTCCTGAAGTAAGTCGATCTCGGAGATCGTGGGGTCCTGCTCGACCGCGCGCTCGAAGCGCTCGAAGTCGTCGCCGGACACCCAGGCGAACATGACCGGCTGCTCGGGGTCCTCGGCGACGGTCTGTTCGACGTGGAGCGTCATCTCGGGAACCGCCGACAGCGCCCCCAGCAGGGCGATGTCCGGGCTCGCGAGGCGAAACTCCGCGATCAGACTCATATCGGCGCATTCGCGGGGGGGATTAAAATTGCACCGACCGCACGAGTCCCCGGCTCACGGAAGCGACGACCGGGCGGCCCTGCCGGGGGTCGGTCGTCGGGCGGCGAACCGGGCGTCGTCGGGCGGCGAACCGGGCGTCGTCGCAGGGGAGGTGTCGTCGTCAGCGAAGAAGGGGTTCCGTCGCGGTACGCGGACGGAAAGCAGTAGAATGGACGGCCCGGGCGAGCCGTCCAGGCAGCTACTGACAGGCGGCGTGCCGCCGCGTGCCGGGCAGGATCACGCAGCAGGCACATCCACCTAACCGGCCACCGGGTGTATGTCCTGTCCTTGACCTATCAGGGGTTTAAGTGCACGTGTCGCAAACCGGGATACATTCTCCGGACGCGCGGTGCAATGAACTACTCCGGGGTCGTTCGATCCGGCCCCGGTTCGGGAATTGCCACCGCATTCGAGCAGCGCCGGCGCGCGTGCGAGGTCGTCCCGCCGTCAGAGCGTGCGCGCCGCCCGGATCTGCGGCCCGCCGGGTACCGTCCCCAGGCGGGTCCAGCCGTCGTCGACCCGGCGGAGCAGGCGGCCCTCGTTGGTCCCGACGACCACGCCCTCCGGGGTCGCCGTGCCGGAGAGGGCGATCTCGCGGGGTTCGCCGGGGTACGGTTCCTGCGAGACCTCGGGCGCCCGCTCGGTCAGGTCGAACCGGTAGAGGGCGGCGTCGGCGCCGCGCTCGCCGGTCCACACGGGCGGGTGCGAGCGCGCGCCGCCGGCGTAGACGACCGGGCCGTCGGCGCCGTCCTCGACGGCGACGCCCCGGAAGTACCGGTGTTCCATGGCGTCGCCGTAGAGGTAGTCCCACCACCGGCCGGCGTTCCGCGTGCGGAAGATCCCCGCGTCGGAGGCGACGACCCACTCCTCGGGGGTGAGCAGGCGGACCTCGTGGACGAACCCCGAGACGGCGGTGCACCGCTCGTCCCAGGTCGCCCCCCGGTCAGCGCTCGTGTGGACGCCGCCGCCGTCGATGCCCGCGACCAGGCGCCCCGGCGCGTCCGGGTGAGTCGAGAGCGAGCGGACGTGCGGGGTCACGTCCGGGTTCCACCACTGCTCGCGCGAGGGGAGGGACGCGAACCCCTCGACCTCCTCCCAGGTGTCCCCGCCGTCGTCGGAGGCGAACAGGCGGGCCGGGCGCGTCCCGGCGAACAGGCGCTCGTCGGTCCCGGCTGCGGCGCCGCCGGCGTCCTCGCCGTCCCCGTCCGCGCCGGGGAGCGCCGCCGCGGCGGTGACCACCGTCTCGGGGACGTCGAGTCGCTCCCACGTCGTCGCCGCGTCGTCGCCGCGGTACAGGCCCGTCCCCGCGGCGGCGAGCCACCCATCGGCGGTCCGGGCCAGTCCGTACACCGTCTCGGCGTCGCAGACGCGTTCGGCCTCGCCGACGCTCGCCGCGTCCGCCAGCCAGACGCCGTCCCGCGTGCCCAGGATGAGTGTCATGGCACTCGTTCGCGTGCCGGGCGCGTTAACCGTTTCGCCGGTCGCGGCGGGGTTGACCCCGACGGAGCGGCCCCCCTCGACGGGCAGAGGCTTCCTCGCGACGGCCGTGGACTTTTTGCTCGAATCGCGGGAACATCGTGACAATGACCGAACACCACGTCCCGAAAGGCGTCAGTCTCGACACGCTACGCGAGGTCGTCGCCGGCTGGTCCGAGGTCGGCGCCGACGAGGAGCCGCGGTACACCTCGGCGGTCGAGGACGTCACCGACGTCTCCGACGCCGTCGGTCGCCAGACCCGTTTCCTCGAGGAGGTGGGCGTCCTCGATCGCCACCAGCAGCAACACCAGTTGACCGAGGCGGGCCGGGAACTGGCGTCGGCGCTCGCCGCCGGCGACGACGCGCGGGCGCGCGAGCAGGCCGCCTCGCTGTTGGCCGACTGGCCGCTGACCGACGACGTCCGGGGGGTCCTGGCGGCCAACCCGATGCCGGAGGAGACCCTGGTGCCGGTCGTGGCCGACCTCGCGGAGCAGGACGCCGAGACCGGTCGCGTGCGGACCGGCGTCGGCACGCTCCTGGACCTCTACGAGTGGGCCGGCCTCCTCGAACGCGACGCGGACGGTCGGTACTCACTCCCGGCGACCGCCGCGGCGGGAAGCGACGGGCCGCCGGGCGCCGAGACGGGAGGCGAGGGCGCCCCCGCCGAGGCCCTGGAGGCCGCGCGGGAGGCGACGGACCGCCCCGCGGAGGCGACCGTCGAAGCCCCCGACGAGGCCCCGCCGGAGGCTTCGGACGCCGCCACCGAGGGGGAGACACACGCTGCCGAGGTCGCGGAGGAGGTCGCCGAGGTCGTCCGGGCGGCGAGCGCGGCGGCCGACGGAGAGCGCGAATCCGACGAGGCGACCGGGGGGACGACCGCGGGGGAACCGACCAGCCAGGGGCCGGGGCAGGCACCCGAACTGATCGAGCGCGCGGTCGAGGACGCCGTCTCCGAGGTCGTCGAGGCGGTCGCCGTCGAGGCTGCAGAGGAGGTGGCTTCGGAGACCGCCGAGGGAGTGGCCGAGGAGGTCGCGGCGGCGACGGCCGAGGACGTCCTCGCGGAGACGACCCGCGGACGCGACGCCGCCGGAGCCGAGGAGGAGGCCGCAGAGACAGGGGCCGGAGAGGGGGGCGGAGGGGGCGAAGATGGCGAGGGGGGCGAACAAGACGAGGGAGGCGAAGACGGAACCGAACCCCAGGTGGCGGAACGATCCGACGGGGACGAGGCGACCCCCGAGTCCGGCCCACCGGAGGTGTCGGACGCGGACTCCCTCGAGGGACTCGTCGAGGAGGTGGCGACGGCCGCGGCGACGGCGCACGACGCCGCGTCGGAGGCCCGGGCGGCCGCCGAGCGGGTGCAGTCGGCGACGACGGAGGCGTCGGCCGACGGCTCACGGCCGGCGACCCAGCCCCACGCGCTCTCGGTGAACCTCGACCTCGACGCCGACGCGGAGGACCTGGAGGCGATCGTGACCGGGCTCAGGCGGGGACTCGTCACCGAGGAGGACTAGCGGCCAGCGGTCACGCGACCGCGCTCGGGCCGCACCCGACTCCCGTTGCGGGGCGAGTGCGGCCCGGGGCACGGACCGGGTGCCCCTTCCGCGACTCCCGCCGCGCGACGGCGACGCCCGCCCCGACAGGGGGAAGCTACAAACCGGGCGGCCGAGTTCGTACCGCCACCGTGTGCAACTCGGATGGCGGCCCGCGACCGGCGTCGGCGATCGAATCGGGGTTCCCGTTCCGGGCGGTCAACCGACTCGCCGCCACCGAGACCTACAACAAGCACTACTACCGGCCCACGAACTACCAGCACAAGTGGTGGGCCCGACGCCTCGGCAGCGTCTTCCGCACGCTCTGTCTCGGCGCCCTGAGCGGTCCGGACGCGACCGCCGCCGACCTGTGGTCGCGGTACGCCGAGTCGAACGACCTCGGCGACCAGGTGGTCTTCGACCCCTTCATGGGCGGGGGGACCACCGGCCAGGAGGCGACCCGCCTCGGCGCGAAGTTCGTCGGAGTCGACCTCAACCCCGTCGCGTGGTTCGTCGCCCGCATGGGGCTGGCTCCACCCCCCGAGGGGCTCTCCTCGCAGTTCGAGCGCGTCCTGGAGCGCTCGCGCGGGGAGGTCAGACCGTACTACCGCACCGTCTGCCCCGACTGCGGCGAGCGCTGCGGCGCGCAGTTCGTCCTCTGGGTCGAACTCGACGAGGGCACCGACGCGCCCGGGGCCGCCGACCCCCACCGCGTCTACGACTCCCTCGTCGTCGACTACGACCGCGGCGGCGACGGCGCCTGGGTCGTCTGCCCCGGGTGTCACGCGCTCTCGACCGTCGACGACGCCGCGGCGGCGACCTGCGGCGACTGCGGGACCTCGTTCGACGCGACCGCCGAGGACGTCCGCGTCCCCGTCGAGGACCCCGGTCCCGTGTTCAACGGCGGCGAGCGCCCGGCGTACGTCCCCTACGCCGTCAAGTACGACTGCGAGGACTGCGGGCAGGGGTTCGACGCGTTCGACGCGTTCGACGCCCAACGGCTGGTGGCGGCCCGGGAGCGCTACCGCGAGGTGCGGGCGGACCTGCCGATCCCGACCCAGTCGATCCCCGAGGGCGGGGAGAAGACCCGGGACCTCCACAACCGCAACTACGAGCGGTGGACCGACCTGTTCACCGACCGGCAACTGCTGGCGCTGGGGACGCTGCTCCGTCACGTCACCGAGATCGACGACGACCGCGCCCGCCGGTACCTGACGCTGACGTTCTCCGCGACGCTGGAGTTCAACACCATGTTCTGCTCGTACAAGGGCGACGACCCGAGCGGGCCGGGCGCCGTCCGGCACGTCTTCAGCCACCACGCCTACGTCCACCCCGGCGAGCCCCTGGAGAACAACCCCCTGGGGACGCGCCCCCGCCAGAGCGGCACCTTCCGCTACCTCTTCCAGTACCGCCTGCAGCGCGCGCTCGAGTTCCAGGAGGCGCCCGTCGAGCGCGTGCTCGCCGCCGACGGCACCGTCGACCACAAGGAACCCATCGACGGCGAGTCCATCGGCGGCGCCCCCGCCGACTCGGTGGGCGACCTCCTGACGAGCGACCGGACCCACTACCTCCACTGCGGCGACGCCGCCGACCCGCCCTTCCTCGAGACGCTGGCGGGCGAGGTCGACGCCGTCGTCACCGACCCGCCGTACTACGACTCCGTCCAGTACGCCGAACTCGCCGACTTCTTCTACGTCTGGCTGAAGCAGGCCCTCGAGTCGGACTTCCCGGAGGCGTTCGGCGCCGACTCGGTCGTCTCGGCGGCCGAGGCGGTCGGCAACCGCTCCCGGGAGAAGTCACTCGAGGACTACCGGCGGCTCCTCCAGGAGGGCTTCGAGACCGGCGCCGAGGTGGCGAAGGAGGACGCCCCGTTCGTCTTCACCTTCCACCACCGGGAGCCGGCGGCCTGGGGCGCGGTGCTGGAGGCCGTCCACGGTGCGGGCCTGCGGGTCGTCGCCACCTACCCCGTCCGCGGGGAGAACCGGCTGTCGGTCCACATCAACGGCCAGCGGGCCGTCCTGCTCGACAGCGTCGTCGTCTGCCGGCTGGCGGGCGAGCGCGACGTCGGCGAGTGGGCGTCGGTGCTGGCGCGGATCCGGGCGGAGTCCCGCGACCGGCTGGCCGCCTTCCGCGACTCCGAGGACGAGGACCTCTCGCGGCTCGACGCCTCCGTCGTGGTTCGAGGGGCCTGCCTGTCGCACGTCTCGGCCCACAGCCGGGTGCTCGACGACGGCGGCGAGGTCTCCCCGCGCGAGGCGATGCGCCGGGTCGAGTCGCTGGTCGAGGCGCTCAACGACCGGGAGTTCTAGTGGGGTCGACTGTTCGATCCTCCGTCATCCACCTCGTTCGAACCTCCGTCACCCGCCTCACTCCTCGCGGAGCTTCGCCCGTCGCTGCTCGAACTCCTCTTCGGAGATGTTCCCGCGGGCGTACTCGACGCGGAGCTCCTCGATCGCCGGGTCGGCGCCGACGGTGCGGCTCCCGGAGATCCACCGGGCGACGAGGTAGCCGCCGCCGAGCAGGACCACGAGCCAGAGCAGCACCATCCCGAGCCCCCACAGCGGCGAGGCGCCGTAGCCGCCCATGCCACCGTAGCCGCCCATCCCGCCGTACCCACCCATCATCCCGCCGTAGCCGCCCATCATCCCGCCGCCCCACAGACCCATCAGGGGTAACGCGACCAGCATGATCAGTACCGGCAACAGCACGATCACCGCGACGGCGACGAGGACGAGCTGTAGCGTCCTGTCGTTGGGTGGCTGAGTGGACATCTCTGTCTGGAGATACGCTCGCAAATGTAATAAATCTGGAGTGTGGATGGCGCCGACGCGACGCCCACTCGGCTGCCGAGCGACGAGTGGATTGATGTACCAGCTCGCCCATGCCGGGGTATGGCGAGCGCGGCGTCGCTCTCGGAACCGCAGGTCCTCGCGCACGCGAAGCGGCGGCTCTTCCCCGACGACGACCAGCCGGGGTACGCCGTCGTCGACACGCAGTTCGGGACCGGCGAGTGGCTGTCCGGCCAGTCCGTCCCCGACGGCGTCAGGGAGACGCTCGCGCCGTTCAACCACGTCCGGGTCGGCTCGGGCTACCCCGACCTCGTCGGGGTCCGCCTCCTCGAGGACGAGTTCCTCGCCGTCGAGCGCTTCGGGACGGACCCCCCGCTGGTCGCCGTCGAGGCCAAGGGGTACACCGACGACGGGACCGTCGACGTCGAACGCGGGATCGTCCAGGCGTACGACCGCCTCCACGAGGCCAACGCCGCCTACGTCGCCGTCCCCGCGCCCGCGGTCTCGCAGTCCGCGCGGACGCTCGCCCGCGAGCTCAACGTGGGCGTCCTCGGCGTCGACGACGCCGGGACCGTCACCCCGCTGGAGGTCCCCCGCGTCGTGGGCAACCGGACCGCGGACGAGGCCGCCGCGATCCGCTTCCAGGCCACGGCCCAGGGCGTCGCGGAGGCGTCGTTCGGACTCAACCACCCGAAGAACTACCTCGGGTACCCGCTCGCCCTCTACCACCCCGACGACACAGAGACGATCCTCGCCGAGCGCGTCGTCCGGGCCACCGACGACGCCCGCCGGGGTGCCACGTTCCTCGGTCTCGTCGACGACCGCCCCGACGGCGACGCGCTGACCCCGCTCGGCGACGAGGTCGTCCGCTTCGCGCTCGACCGGTACGGCTCGGTCGATTCGGCCCTCGAGTGCTTCGCCGACTGGACGGGCTCGCGGGAGCGCTTCTGCGAGCTGGCATCGGCGTGGGGGCTCCTGGCCCGCCGCGTCGTCTGGGCGTATCCCGCGACGCAACTGCTCGTCGAGGAACTCCAGACGATGCACGACGACCGCATCGAGGACCCCTCGCTCGTCGACCTCGTCGAGTGGCTCCACGTCCACCACCCGACGTTCACCGTCGAACTGTTCGTCCGCGGGACCGACGACGCCAGGGCTCGCGTGCTCGACGCCGACGGCGACCTCCGGCCGGCGGCGCTCCGCGACGGCGACGTCTACCACGCGCCGACGGTCTTCCAGCTCAAGGCGATGCTCTACCACGCCGGCGTCCTCGCCGACCGGGGCAAGGAGCCCCACCGGCTCGACCCCGAGACGGACTCGTGGCGACTGCGCGAGCCGCTCCGGCGGCGGCGGTGAGGGGAGGAGGGTCGAATCGTCGTCGGTCGTACCGACCGCAGAACCGCAGAGGATGGGTCGGGGCGGATTCGAACCGCCGACCTTCGCCGTGTGAAGGCGACGTCATAACCGGACTAGACCACCGACCCCGTGCAGAAAATCGTACCCGTCGGCCAGCCTTAAGAGTTACCTTGTCTCTCAGGCCGTGCGGCGAACGCGACCGACGGCGCCCTTCACCTGGCCCCGCGCGCGCTCCTCGACCGACCGGGCCTCCGACTCGAGCCGCTCGCGACGGGTCGGCTCGGGCTCGGGCTCCTGCCCGAGGGCCTCGCGGACGCGGGTCTCGAGGGGCGTGGCTTCGTCGCGGACGCCGAGGTACGCGTGTCTGATCGCCGCTCGAACGTGGTGTCCTGCGATGTGGAAATGAATGTTCATGGGATCACGTCTGCGTCGGGACGGGCCGCCGACGCGACCCCTCCGACAACATATGCGGTACGCTCCCGGTGAATATAACCGTCGCGCTCGTCCCCACCCCGGTAGAAGACGCCGACGGCGTGCCCGACCGCCCCGGCGACGAGCTCAGTACGTCGGCTGCTCTTCGGGGACCCCGTCGCGCTGATTGACCAGCCGGCCGAAGGTGAACAGCGCGTCCGAGAGGCGGTTGAGGTAGACCACCGACTCCTCGTTGACGGGGTCCTCGGCGGCCAGCTCGACCGCCCGCCGTTCCGCGCGGCGCGCGACCGTCCGCGCGTGGTGGAGTTTCGCCCCGGACTCGCTGCCGCCCGGGAGGACGAACGACTGCAGCGGCTCCAGTTCCTCGTCGGCCCGGTCGATCCAGTTCTCGAGGCTCTCGACGTGTTCCCGGCGCACGGTCGGGTCGGCCCCTTCGGGGTCCGGGCTGGCGAACTCCGCCTGGACGATGTGGAGGTGGTTCTGGATGCGCTCGAGCCACTCGTCGACGTCGTCGTAGCCGGTCGGGCGGATCGTGCCGACGAGGGCGTTTGCCTCGTCGACGGCCCCGTAGGCCTCGATCCGCGGGCTCGACTTCGAGACCCGTCCGCCCTCGCGGAGGTCGGTCAGGCCCTCGTCGCCCCGACCCGTGTAGATCTTCATCAGTTCGCCAGCGTCTTCCGGACGTACTCCAGGACGTTCTCGCTCTCGGCCATGGTCACGCCGCGCTCGTCGTCGATCAGCACGGGGACCGCGCGCTGGCCGCTGACGCGCTTGACCTCGTCGCGTTCGGAGTGCATCGCCTCGACCCACCGGGTCTCGTAGTCGATGTCGTTGTCCTGCAGCGCGTCGTGGACTTTCTCGCAGTAGGGGCAGCCGTCCAGTGCGTACAGCGTGAGCGTCATGAGCGGGGCTTCGCACGCCCGGAGCAAAAAGGGTGGCTCCGCGCCCGCGGTCGCGCGAACCAACATCTTCAACATGGCGCGACACCGAAGCCAAGCCATGAGCCTGGAGATGGAACACGACTGCCCGTCCTGCGGGGAGCCGCGGCAGTTCTGGCGGACCGCGAGCACCGAACTCCACCTCGGCGAGAAGACCAAGTGGGTCTGTACGGAGTGCGATTACGGGCTCGTCATCATCGACGGCATCGACAGCTCGGCCTGATCCGGGAAGTGGTCCCCAAACAACAAATCTTTCGCGGACGGGTGTGTACGCTCCGCTGACATGGTCGGAGTAGACGGACGAACCGGCGTCGTTCTCGCAGCCGTAATTCTCCTCGCGGCGGTCGCGCCGGCCGCGGCTGCGGACAGCGCCCACGCCCGGCAGTCGGCCCTCGCGTCCACCCAGGTCGACGCCGACGGGGTGTTACTCGCGGTCGACGTCGGTGCCGACGGCGACGCGACGTGGCGGGTGGCCTACCGCATCCAGCTCGACGACCAGAACACGACGGCGGCCTACGAGTCCCTCCAGCAGGACGTCCGCGAGCACCCCGAGAACTACACCGACACGTTCCGCGACCGGATGGGCCGGACCGCCCAGGCGGCCGAGAACGCCACCGGCCGGCAGATGGCGGTTCGGAACGTCAGCGTCACCGCCGAGAAGCAGTCGCTCCCGCAGGGGAGCTACGGGGTAGTGACCTACCGGTTCACGTGGACGAACTTCGCGGTCGTCGAGGGGCCACGCCTCCGCGTCGGCGACGCGCTCGCCGGCCTGTTCCTGGACGAGCAGACCACGCTCCTGCTCTCCTGGCCCGACGGCTACCACGTCGTCAGCGTCGCGCCGCAGTCCTCAGCCCAAGTGGGGACCGACCGGGTCACCTGGGAGGGCCCCCTCGAGTTCGTCGAGGACGAGCCCTCGGTGGTCCTCACGTCGGCCCCCGCGACCACGACGCCGGGCGGCGAGAGCGGCGGATTCCCGCTCACGTCTGTCGTCGCCGGCCTCCTCGCCCTGGGGCTGGGGGCCGCAGTGGCCTACCTCTACGCCTCGGGTCGGCTGGGCGGATCCGGCGGCGACGACGCCGCGGTCGGGTCGGCCGGCGGGGACGGCGGCGGGGGCGCCGGAGACAGCGCTGCTGCCAGGGGGGGCGACGGAGCGTCGGGTGCCGCCCCGGGCGAGGAGGCCGCCGAGTCCGCCGCCACCGCGGAAGCGACCGCCGACGCGACCGCCGCCGACGAGTCACCCGACGGATCCGAGGGACCGCCCCCTGAACTGCTCAGCAACGAGGAGCAGGTGCTCCGCCTGCTCGACCAGCGTGGCGGTCGGATGAAACAGCAGCAGATCGTCGCCGAACTCGACTGGACCGAGGCCAAGACCAGCCAGGTGATCGGCGACCTCCGCGACGAGGGGGAGATCGAGACCTTCCGGATCGGTCGGGAGAACGTCGTGACGCTGCCCGAGGAGGACGAGTTATAACTGTTTCGACGCTTCACCAGCGCCGAAGAGGGCGGTCAGGAGAGATCGACCGACTGCGCCGGGTCGCAACCGTGCTTAATCCGGCTTAAGCGAGGTTGATTCGGGACGACGAACGCCGGTTTATATACTGACAGGGGCTGTAGAATGGGGTGACGATGAAACGGATCCCAGCACTGCTCGCCGTCCTCCTGCTGGTCGCCGGGTCACTCGCGGCGGTGCCCGCGAGCGGCGCCCTGGCCGGCCTGCAAGCGAGCGCTCCGGCCGCCCAGACGACCACCGCCGACACCGCCGCGGCGGACGCTGCGGAGAACGGGTCGGCGGACGTCTCCCCCGGCGCCCACCTCAGCGGCGCCGTCGGCGTCCAGGGCTCGGAACTCCGCGGCGACGTCGAGTCGCGGCGGTTCGGCATCCGGGTGGCCAGGGCCGACTCGCCCGACGCCAAGGCCCAGGTCCTCGCCGAACAGGTCGAGGAGAACCGACGCCAGGTCGACCAGCTCCAGCAAAGGCTCGACGAACTGAAACAGGCCCGAGAGAACGGTTCCATCGGTCCCGGCGAGTACGCCGTCCGCGCCGCCGAGATCCACGCGGAACTGAACAACGTCCAGCACATGTCCAACCAGTCCGCGGCGGTCGCGCGGGGCCTCCCCGAGGAGACCCTCCGCGCGAACGGCGTCAACGTGACCGCCATCGAGCGGCTCCGCGAGCGGGCCGCGAACGCCAGCGGCCCCGAGGTCGCCGGAATCGCCCGGACTATCGCCGGCTCCTCGCACCGTCCCGGGACGGTCGACGCGGCGAACCGGAGCGACGGTCGCGCCGACGGGAACAACCCCGACGCCGGGAGCCGGACCGGCGCCGGGAACGCCCCCGACGCCGGCACCCAGCCCGTCGACATCGAGAACCGGACCGGTGGCGCCGCACGCGGGTCGGCGGGCGGCGAGGGCACCCCCACCGCTGACGGGAACGTAACGATCGACGCCGACGGGACCGTGACGACGGCCACCGCGAACGTCACCTCGCCGTCGACGCCCGACGCACCGATCGACGGCTAATCCACCCGAGATCGGCCCTTCTCCTCACCGGTGCGACTCCGGATCGTCCGCCGCGCTCCCCTCCAGCGCGTGCCAGGAAAGCCGGGGGTTCCGCGCCGCGCTCGCCTGATCGATCCGGCGGACCGCCATCCGCCGCGGGGCCGACGCCAGTTCGTCGGCGTCGGCGTCGACCGCCGCGTCGAAGGCGGCGGCGAGGTCCTCGAGCGACGACTTCGACTCTCCTTCGGTCGGCTCGGTCAGCATCGCCTCGGGCACCTGTTCGGGCCACTTCGTCGTCGGCGGGTGGACCCCCGAATCGAGCATCCGCCGGGCGACCTCGGCGGCGTCCCGGTCGGCCGCGGTGGCGGCGAACTCGTGGTGGAACGGGCGGTAGGGGACCTCCAGGTCGATCAGTTCCGCCAGGTAGTTGGCGTTGAGGACGGCCTTCGCGCTGGCGTCGCGCAGCCCCTCGTCGCCCAGGCGGGCCAGGTAGGCGTAGGTCTTGACTAACACGGGCCAGTTGCCGCCGTAGCCGTGGACCTTCCCGATCGAGTTCGGCGGGTCGTAGCGCTCGAAGCGCGGCGACCCCGATCCGTCGTCCCCCGCCGGCGCTCCGTCGTCTTCGCCTGCCGTCCCTTCGACGCGCCGGACGTGGGGGCGCGGGAGGAACTCCCGGAGTTCCTCGCGGACGCCGACGGGGGCCGCGCCGGGACCGCCCCCGCCGTGGGGCGTCGCGAAGGTCTTGTGGACGTTGTAGTGCATCACGTCGAAGCCCATGTCGCCGGGGCGGGCCCGCCCGAGCAGGGCGTTGAGGTTCGCCCCGTCGTAGTAGAGCAGCCCGCCCGCGTCGTGGACGATCTCGGCGATCGACTCGATCTCGCGCTCGAACAGCCCCAGCGTGTTCGGGTTGGTCAGCATCAGCGCGGCGGTCTCGGCGCCCGCGGCGGCCTCCAGGGCCTCCAGGTCGACCCGACCGTCGTCGCCGGCGGGCAACTCGACCACGTCGTAGCCGGCCATGGTCGCGCTCGCGAAGTTGGTCCCGTGGGCGCTGGTCGGGACGATCACCTCCGAGCGCGGGTCCGACCGGGACCGGTGGTACGCCCGCGCGATCTGGATGCCGGTGAACTCGCCGGCGGCCCCGGCGGGCGGCTGCAGCGTCACGGCGTCCATCCCGCCGACGCGGCCGAGCCAGTCCTGCAACTCGTACAGCAGCGCGAGCGTCCCCTGGAGGTCGGCGTTGTCGCGGTCGAAGTGCGCCGCCGCCGTGGTGGCGGCGGCGAGGTCCTCCGTGAACGACGGGTTGTACTTCATCGTGCACGACCCCAGGGGGTACGGGCCTGACTCGACCCCCCAGTTCATCTGCGAGAGCCGCGTGTAGTGGCGGGCCAGTTCGGGCTCGGAGAGCGACGGCAGCGCCAGCGAGTCCCGGGTCAGGTCGTCCGGCAGCGCCGACCCCTCGCCGGGGTCGATTTCCCGCCGTCCCGTCTCGATCGACAGCGGCTCGTTCTCGCCGTTCTGCGCGTAGCGCGCCTGGTCGTAGGCGCGCTCGGTCGTCTCTCTACCCGTCTGTTCGTCGCTCACGGGGCCACCTCCGCGAACGCCGCCACGAGGTCGTCGGTCGCGTGGGCGTTCACGTCGGTCACGCAGACCTGGAGCAGTTCCTCGCGGTCGGCCGCGGACTGGATCACGTGCACCGCGAACCCGCGGTCGCGGAGTCCGCCGGCCACTTCGGGTGCGGGCCGATCGGTCCGGACCACGAACTCCCGGAGGTGGTGCCGGTCGTGGACGGGGGCCTCTACCCCCTCGAGGTCGTCGAGACGGGCCGCGAGGTCCCGCGCGTCGCGGACGCAGCCCTCCGCCAGATCGACCAGCCCCGATGGGCCCAGCAGCGTCGCGTGCATCGCCGTCTGGAGGGCGAACCAGGCCTGGTTGGTGCAGATGTTGCTCGTCGCGCGCTCCTTGCGGATGTGCTGCTCGCGGGTCTGCAGCGTCAGGGTGTAGGCCCGGCGCCCCTCGGCGTCGGTACTGGCGCCCACGAGCCGTCCGGGGAGCTGCCGGAGGAACGCCTCGCGGGTCGCGAAGATCCCGAGCCCGGCGCCGTAGGTCGTCCCGAGCCCGAGCACGTCCGCGCTGCCGACGACGACGTCCGCGCCCACCTCGCCCGGCGCCCGTAACAGCGCGAGTGCCACCAGGTCCGAGCCGACGCAGAACAGCGCGTCGACCGCGTGGGCCGCCTCGCCGACGGCGGCCAGGCGCTCCTCGACGACGCCCCGAACGGTGGGGGTTTCGGCGTACACCAGCAGCGTCTCCTCGTCCACCTGCTCGTGCAGCGCCGCCACGTCGACGGCGCCGTCGTCCATCGGGAACGACTCGACCGACAGGGTTGCGCCGGCGACGTAGGTCTCGAGTACCTCGCGAGCGCTCGCGCGCAAGTGCGCCGGGACCAGCACCGTCGACCCGCTGGCCTCCCGGACCCGGTCGGCCAGCAGCGCCGCCTCGCCGAGCGCGGTCGCCGCGTCGTACATCGAGGCGTTGGCCACGGGCAGCCCCGTCAGCTCCGCCACCAGCGACTGGTACTCGAACAGCGCCTGCAGGAAGCCCTGGGTGACCTCGGGCTGGTACTGCGTGTAGGAGGTCAGAAACTCCGAGCGCCCCGCCAGGTCGTCGACGACCGCCGGGACGTAGTGGGCGTAGTGCCCCCGGCCCAGGAACTCCACCAGGTCGCCGTTGCGCCCCAGCAGCGACCGGACCTCGCGCCGGACGGCGCGTTCGCTCCGCGCCTCGATGCCGAACGCGCCCTCGAAGGCGACGGACTCGGGCACGTCGAACAGGTCGGCTTCGCTGTCGACGCCGACCGCCGACAGCATGGCGGCGGTGTCGGCGGCGGTGTGGGGCGCGTAGGGCGTCCCGCGGGTCTCTGGCCGTCTATCGCTCATTCGTCGGTTCCTCCGGGGGAGTCCCCCGATTTGCTATCGCGGTATGTGGTTTACGTGATGCGTTCATCGCTCCAGAAACGGCGTGTTCGTGACGACGGCTGGCTTCAGTTCTCCCCTGATACGGACGCTGACGCGGGTCTCCGGGTCCGCGTGCGCGACGGGGAGGTAGCCCAGGCCGATCGGTTCCTCCAGGGTGGGGCTCATCGTCCCGCTGGTGACGTGGCCCAGGGGGTCGCCGGTCTCGTCGGTGAGGTCGTAACCGGACCGGGGGACCCCCCGCTCCAGCAGGCGGAATCCAACCAGCCGTTCGGCCACGCCCTCGCTGGCGACCCGCGCGAGGGCCTGACGACCGACGAACTCGGTGTCGAGCGCGACGGTGAACCCGACGCCGGCCTCGTACGGGTTGCGGGGCTCGGTCTCCGGGTCGAACTCCTGGCCGGCGAGGAGATAGCCCATCTCGATGCGGAGGGTGTCCCGCGCCCCGAGCCCGCAGGGCTGGCAGTCGAACGCGTTCCAGAGGGCCTCGGTCGCGTCCCACGGCGGAAGTAGCTCGAAGCCGTCCTCGCCCGTGTATCCCGTGCGCGCGAGCAGACAGTCCACGCCCGCCACGGTCGCGGCCGTCACCCCGAATCGCGCGAGCTTCCGGACCCGCCCGGGGGTCGCCGCCAGGGCAGCCACGGTTTCCTCGGCGTCGGGGCCCTGCACCGCCACCATTCCGCGATTTCGGGTGACGTTGCGGACCGTCGCGTCGAGCCCCCACTGCTCGCGGTGGCTGGTCCACCGGTCGACCATCGCGGCGTCGTGGCCGGCGTTCGGGACGAAGAGGTACCCGGCTTCGTCGGCGCTACCCCGGGGGTTCGCACCGGCAGGAAGCCGGTAGACGACCGTGTCGTCGAGGATGAGTCCGTCGGCGTCCGTGATCGTCGCGTACTGGGCGTCGCCCGGGTCCAGCGCGCTCACGTCGTTGGAGGTGAGCCGCTGCATCAGCTCGGTCGCGTCCGGCCCGGCCACCTCGATCCGACCCATGTGCGAGACGTCGAACTTGCCGACCCGTTCGCGGACCGCGGCGTGTTCGGCCAGCACGGAGTCGAACTGGACGGGCATCTCCCACCCGCCGAACTCGGTGAACCGCGCGCCCCGGTCGTCGTGACTCTCCCGTATCGGTGAGTGCAGGGGCATACCGGCACGTCGCCGCCTCGGAAGTAATGTCTTTGCATGGGGGTACGGAACTAGCGGAGAATGTGGCTCGTTTGTTGCACGTTCGCGGGTATATAGGGTGGCGTCCCGCTCGAAACAATGGCTGAACGTGCCTTCCCCCTCCGTGGACCCCGGCACACCCCAATTCGGACGGATAAACGACATGGCGCGATACGAAAACTGCCTGGCGGTGGTCGGTCGGGCCCCGCTAGGGGCGACCCCAGTTCGACCGACCCAGCGGCACGCCTCGGTCGAACGACTAAGGTACGTCGGGCCCCAAAGACCGGGCGATGGGCGTCCACCAGCTCGTCGGCAGTTCCCTCGCCCCCGGCTACCTCGCGGTCGTCGTCGCCGCCGGTGCGCTGACGGCGGTGCTCGCGGGGCTCGGCCTCGCGGCGTTCGCGCGGCGGCGCTCGCGGTCGTACCTCCTGGTGGCGCTCGCGTTGCTCGCGCTGTTCGCCCGCACGCTCGTCGCGGTCGCGGCGATGGCCGGCCTGCTCGACGGCGGGGCCCACCACCTCCTCGAACACGGGCTCGACGTGGCCATGGCCGCGCTCGTCGTGGGCGCGGTCTACTACGCCCGGAGCGTCGAAGCGGCCCACCGCACAACCGACTCCCTCACAGATGACTGAGAACCCCCGCACGCAGATCCGATCGTTCGTCGAGCGCCACCCCGGCGTCCACTTCAACGGCCTCGTCCGGCGGCTCGACCTGGCCCCCGGACAGGTCCAGTACCACCTCCGACCGCTGCTCGGCGACGGGCGGCTCGTCCGCGAGGAGTTCTACGGGCAGACCCACTACTACCCCCGGGAGTGCGACGAGTGGTCGCGGGGACTGCTCGCGCTCGCACGCCGGGAGACGGCCCGCGACGTGATCTTCGACCTGCTCGAACGCGGGCCGTCCCGGCCGGCCGCCGTCGCCGAGCGCGTCGGCGTCGCCCGGAGTACCCTCGAGTGGCACCTCGACCACCTCGTCGAGCAGGGGGTGGTCGAGAAGCGCCGGGGATCGCACAACCGGGTCACGCTCGCGCTCCGCAGGCCCGAGGCCACGCTCGAACTGCTCGGGGCCGTCGAGCCGTCGCTGCCCGAGCGGCTGGTCGACCGGTTCGAGCGGCTGCTCGACGGGCTGCTGTCCGAGCCCTGATCGCGGTCGGTCGAACCACCGGCGGCGTCAGCGGCGGCGACGCCGACGCCACCTCCCCCGCTGACGCCGCTGTCGACGGCCCCGCCGTCACCGCCACCCCCGCCGGCGACGCGGCTTTCGAGAACCCTACCAGAATCCCTTTTCGCGGCTGGACGAAACTCCCACTGATGACTGACCGCAGAGCCATTCCGCGCCGCGAGTTCCTGAAGTCCGCCGTCGCCATCGGCGGCGCGGCGGCGTTCAGCGCCTGCGTCGGGCGCGAGCAGGTCGACGTCCCCACCGGCCCGTCGGACCCGTCCGCCCTCCCCGAGCGCCAGCACGCGTGGAACGACGTTCTCCCGACCGACGACCACGGCAACCCGGTCGCCCCGCGCCACCGGGTGCTCCTCCTGCTGGAGTACGGCGACGGGACGCCGACGGCGAGCGACCGGGAGACGATGGAGACGGCGCTCCGGGGGGTCGAACGCGCCTACGAGCACGGCGGCGACGGCCTCCTGGCGACGGTGAGCTACTCGCCGTCGTACTTCGGGCGCTTCGAGCAGTCCCTCCCGGAGGGCGTCGACCTCCCGGCGCCGCGGGCGCTGGCCTCCTTCGAGGACCCGGACCTCGACGCGCCCGACGCGGTGGTCCACCTGGCCAGCAACCACGCCCAGGTCGTCCTCGGGGCCGAGCAGGCGCTGACGGGGGAGGCGGACGCGCTCAACGGCGTCGACCAGCCGACGGCGGCGCTGACCGACGTCTTCGAGGTGGCCGAGCGGCGGACGGGCTTCGTCGGCGCGGGCCTCCCGGCCGAGCACGACGACGCCGAGGGCGTCCCCGCCGGCGAGGTGTCGGAGGAGTCCCCCCTCTACATGGGGTTCAAGTCCGGCTACGAGGGCAACCAGGCGACCGAGGACCGGGTGACGATCCGGGAGGGACCGTTCGCCGGGGGGACGACCCAGCACCTCTCGAAGATCACGCTGAACCTCGAGCAGTGGTACGGCCAGGACAGCCGCTACCAGCGCGTGGCCAAGATGTTCTGCCCGCACCACGCCGCCGCGGGCACCGTCGAGGGCGTCGGCGACAACCTGGGGACGACCACCGGGATGGACGCCTGCAAGCACGCCAGCGACGCCGCCCGGGAGGAGGGCGTCGCCGGCCACTCCCAGAAGATGTTCCGCATCCGGGAGGACGGCAAGCCGCTCATCCTGCGGCGGGACTTCAACTCGACCGACGGCGGCCACGCAGGTCTGCACTTCCTGGCGCTGCAGCGGACTATCGCCGAGTTCGTCCGGACCCGCGAGGCGATGAACGGGCAGGAGATCGCCGGGGACTCCGCGGTCGGACAACGCAACAACAACGGCATCCTCCAGTACATGGACGTGACCAACCGCGGCAACTACCTGGTGCCGCCCCGGTCGCTCCGCGCGCTCCCGCCGGCCCGGCCCACGGCGGAGGTGACCGATGCGCCGGCGTGAACTGCTCGGTGGACTCGCGGCGACGGGGGCCGCCGGCCTCGCGGGCTGTGCGGGGTTCGACCTCCAGCAGCCGACCCGGGCGCCCCCGCTCGTCGAGGACCGCCCCGACGCCGTCTACCTCCCCACGCACGTCGAGGGGATGAACGTGCCCGGCACGGCGAGCGGCGGCCCCTACGAGTGCGCGCTAACCTACTCCTACGCCCACCGGTTCTGGCTCGTCACGGGCGACCGGTCGAATCAGGTCCACATCGAGGACAGTGATTCGATGCACCTGATGCCGATCGTCTGGCACCGCGAGACCGGGATCGTGCCGCCCGACCTGAGCCCGAAGGTGCGCATCCGCCGCGACGGCGAGGACGTCACCTCGCTGTCCCCCTGGCCGATGCTCTCCCAGCCGATGGGCTTTCACTTCGGCGACAACGTCGCGTTGCCGGGGGAGGGGACCTATCAGGTCGAGATCTCGGTCGGCGAGGGCTCGGCCGACCGGACGGGGTCGCTCGCCGACGCCGGCCCGGCTTCCTTCGAATTCTCGATGCCCTACAGCCGATCGAAGAAGGAGGAGATCACCTACCGGGACCTCCCGTCGGATCGGCAGGGGACGGCGGGCGCGGTCCCTCCGATGGAGATGGACGCGCTCCCCTCGACGCAACTGCCCGAGGCCGACGGCCTCCCGGGAACCGTCCGCGGCACCGCGAGCACGGGCGACGGGCGCTTCGTCGTGACGACCCTCGACGACGCGACCCGCTTCGGCGCCAGCGAGGACGAGACCTACCTCGCGGTCTCGGCCCGGACCCCGTACAACCGCTACCCGCTCCCGCTGATGTCGCTGTCGGCGACGCTGAAGCGCGGCGGCGAGACCGTCTACGACGACGCCCTCCGGGCGGCGATCGATCCCGACCTGCGCTCCCACTACGGGGCCGTCCTCTCCGGGGTGGAGTCCGGCGACGAACTGACGATCACGGTCGACGCCCCGCCCCAGACCGCTCGCCACGAGGGCTACGAGACCGCCTTCCTGAAGATGCCGGCGGTCACGCTCACCCTGGAGTGACCCCGGACAGCCCCGCGCCGGGCCGCGACTTCACTCGGGGGACGCGGCTTTCTCACTGCCGACCTCGACGCGCTCGGCGACGGCGGCGGCGCGCTCGAAGAGGTCGTCGGGTTCGAGCCGCTCCAGCACCGAGCGGTCGCCCCGCGTCATCGGCTGGGGCGGGACGAACTGGGAACAGCCGGCGGGGATCGTCGAGTCGGTGTAGGTGCCGATCCCCTTCGCGCGGTCGACGATGTCGGTCTTGTTGGCCGCGAGCAGGGGCCGGTGGATCGGGAGCGTCGTCGCGGCGCTGGTCACCGCCAGGTTCGCGGCGGTCTGGCTGGACTTCTGGCCGAGCGACTCGCCGGTGACGACGCCGACGGCGCCCTCGCGCTCGGCGACGTGCTCGGCCAGCCGGAACATGAACCGGCGGAACGAGAGCATCCGCCCGCGGTCCATCCCCGCGACGAGGTCGGCGACGGCGTCGCCGGCGGGGGCGACCCGCAGGCACAGGTCGAAGTTCGGCGCGTAGGCCGCGAGGGTGCGGGTGACCTCCTCGGCGCGGGCGCGGTGGTCGGGGCCGCCGAAGTCGCCCAGGTCGAGGTACAGCGGGATCACGGGGCTGCCCCGGGTCATGACCTCGTAGGCGGCGACGGGCGAGTCGATGCCGCCGGAGATCAGCGCCACCAGGGGCTCCTGGGTCCCCAGCGGGAGGCCGCCCGGGCCGCGGCGCTTCTCCAGGAAGACGAACGCCTCCTGGGGCCGGCAGTCCACGTAGAAGGTGTGGTCGGGGTCGTCGAGGTCGACCTCGGGGTCGAAGTCGTCCGCGACGGCCTCCCAGATGGCCGACCCGGCCTCGCGGGCGAGGTCCTCGCTCCCGAAGTCGTGGCCGGCGCCGCCGCGCTGGGCGTCGACGGCGAAGCTCCCGCCGTCGTAGAACGCCCGGCCGAGGTCGGCCATGGCCGCCGCGACGGCGTCGACCTCGGGGGCGACCGTCCGGGCGGCGCTGGCGGACTCGACGCCGAAGGCGGAGGCGGCGGCCCGCGTCGCGGTCGCGACGTCGGCCTCGTCGACCCGGACGACGATCCGCGCGGACTCGTGGGCGACGGTGTGCTCGACGCCGCGGTCGTCCAGGAGGGCGGCGACGTTCTCGACGAGCCGACCCGCCATCCGGGTGCGGACCGCGCGGCTCTTGGTCCCGATCTCGCCGTAGCGGACGACCACGGCGTCGGCGCCGGGGGGGACCGCCACGTCGTCGTGGCTCCGGGAGAGGGTCATACCGTCGCTACGGGCCGTGGTCCATAAATCCGTGTTGACCCGGCGCCGCGGGCTCCGGCGGCGACGCCCGGGACAGAACGTATTTCCGGCGCAGGCGGCTTCGGGTCCACATGGAGGACGACTCGCAGCACGAGTCCGACGAGGTCACGAAGGCGGCGCTGGGTCGCGTCCGCGACCTCGCCGCCGAGTACGCGGGCCAGACGGGTCGGCTGAAGTTCTACGGGACGCCGACGGTGGAGGCGCTGCGCGAACTGCGCGCGGAGACGCCGGAGCTCGACTACCGCGCGTTGCTCGCGGACGTCGAGCCGGTCGCGACGGTCGACCTGGAGAAGGTCCACCGGAGCCACGTCGACGCCGTCGACGTCGTCCGGCGGGTCCACGGGAGCTACGAGTACGTGATCACCGTCGTCGAACCCGACGACGGCGAGGCGGTCGTCGACGCCGAGGGGGCGACCGACCTCGCGGAGGGCGCGGACGGCGAGGGAGCCGACGTCGACCCGGGCGGGCGCAGCGCGAACGAGGAGTGAGCCCCGAACGCGACGAATCAGCAGGCATTTCCGCCGGAGGACGCTACTCCACCCATGAGTCTGCTGGAGCGCGACGAGGCGAAACCGAACGGCGTGGCCCTGTTCGTCGACGGGCCGAACGTCCTCCGCGAGGAGTTCGACGTGGACCTCGACGACGTGCGCGAGGCCGCCGAGGCGGTCGGACCGCTGGTCACGGCCCGGCTCTACCTCGACGAGCACGCGACGCCGGGGCTGATCCAGGCCGCCGAGGCCCGCGGGTTCGAGGTGATCGTCACCAGCGGCGACGTCGACGTGAAGCTCGCGGTCGACGCCACCCGCTTCGCGGTCGAGGGCAACGCCGCGGCCATCGCCATCGCCTCCCGGGACACCGACTTCAAGCCCGTCATCGAGGCCGCCAACGCCGCCGGCATGCGGACGCTGGCCATCGCGCCCGGCGAGTACGGCCGCTCGGACGCGCTCCGTAACGCCGCCAACGAGAGCATCACGCTCGACGGCGACGCCGAATAAGCATATTTTCACACGGCGCGCGCAGCGCGCACCTCGTGTGCGCGCAAGCTCGCGCGAGGGATGAGTAGCGCAGGCGAGCGACCGCAGGGAGCGAGCCGAGCAACGCAATCGGTTGGGGAGGACGTGGCCGCGGTGCGGTTGCGGTGGGTGGGAATGAAAGGGGCTGGCCGTCTCGGGGAACCCCGGCGACGAAAGGACCGCAGGAGCGACCGAAGGGAGCGACGAGGACCGCAGCGAGCCGCGGGACCCGAGACGGCCAGGGGCTTTCAAGGGCTGCTCGGAGGTTCCAGCGTTCAAGTTCACATCGCGGTGATCAGGGGCTTTCGAGGGCTGCTCGGAAGTTCCAACGTACCAGAATATATCGCAGTAATCAGGGGCTTTCGAGGGCTGCTCGGAGGTATCAGCGTCCGAGTTTACCTCCCAGTGACCAGCACCACCCACGACCCAGTATCCACCCACGACCCAGTATCCACCCCAGTACCACCCGTAAGGCGGACGCTTTTCCCCTCGCGGGCGAAAGCCACCTCCATGAGCCACGACGACCTCACGCGAGCCGGGTTCAAGGAGCGGACCCGGATCGCCGAGGCCCGCGAGACCATCCTCGACGCGGTCTCCCCCCACGACCGGACCGACCGCGTGCCGCTGGCCAGCGCCGACGGGCACGCGGTCGCCGAGGACGTCACCGCCCCCGAACCCGTCCCGAGCTACGACCGCGCCGCCATGGACGGCTTCGCCGTGCAGGCCCAGGACACCTTCGGCGCCTCGGACCGCTCGCCCGCGGTCCTCCGGGCGCGCGAGGGCGAGCCCGGCGAGACGCCCGTCGCGCCCGGCGAGGCCGTCCGGGTCCACACCGGGAGCCAGCTCCCCGAGGGCGCCGACGCCGTCGTCATGGTCGAGCACACCGAGGAAGTCGCCGACGAGGTCGAGGTCTTCGACGCCGTCGCCGAGGGCGAGAACGTCGGTGACGCCGGCGAGGACGTCCGGGAGGGCCAGTTGCTGTTCGAGAAAGGCCACCAGCTCCGCCCCTCGGACCTGGGCCTCCTGAAGTCGGTCGGGCGCGACCGCGTCGAAGTCTACCGGGCGCCGACCGTCGGCGTCGTCCCGACCGGCGAGGAACTCGTCCAGCACGACCCCGACCCGGGCGAGATCATCGAGACCAACGGCCTCACCGTCTCGAAACTCGCCGAGCACTGGGGCGCGGTCCCGACCTACCGCGACGTCGTCACCGACGACCGCGACGCGATCCGGGCGGCCATCCAGCGCGACCTCACCAGGGACGTGATCGTCACGACCGGCGGCTCCTCGGTCGGCGAGCGCGACCTCACCCCGCAGGTCGTCGACGACCTGGGCGAGGTGCTGGTCCACGGCGTCGCGCTCAAGCCCGGCCACCCCGTCGCCCTGGGCGTCGTCAGGGAGACGCCCGTGTTGATGCTGCCGGGCTACCCCGTCGCCTGCATCGTCAACGCCGTGCAGTTCCTCCGCCCGGTCCTCAAGCGCGCGGGCCACCTGCCCGAGAAGCCCTTCCCGACCGTGCAGGCGCGGCTGACCCGGAAGATCAAGAGCGCGCCCGGCGAGCGCACCTTCGCCCGCGTGCAGGTCGACCCCGTCGACGGTGGTGGTGGCGGTGACGCTGCCGCCGACGGCGACGGCGACGGCGACGCCGCCGAACCCCCCTACGTGGCGACGCCGACGCGGGTCAGCGGGTCGGGCGTCCTCTCCAGCGTCGCCCTCGCGGACGGCTGGGTGGTCGTCCCCGAGGAACGCGAAGGCTTCGCCGAGGGCGAAACCGTCTCGGTCCAGGACTGGGAGTGGTCCGCATGAGCGAACGCAAGGAGTTCCGCGACCTCGCGGACCCGGAAGACGCCCACGCGGCCATCGCGTCGCTGGACCTCGACCCCGACGCCGAGACGGTGCCGCTCGAGGACGCCCGCGGGCGCGTCCTGGCCGAGCGCGTCGACGCCACCATGGACGTGCCCGGCTTCGA
Organism: Haloferacaceae archaeon; assembly: GCA_042216345.1. Taxonomy (GTDB): domain Archaea; phylum Halobacteriota; class Halobacteria; order Halobacteriales; family Haloferacaceae; genus JBDGUA01. The sequence goes on along the minus strand of JBDGUA010000012.1, from coordinate 18,341 downwards.
CCGGGCGTCGATGGACGGCTACGCCGTCCGCGCCCGGGACACCTTCGACGCCGGCGAGGAGTCGCCCGTCGCCCTCGACCTCGTGGGCGCGGTCCACGCCGGCGCCGAACCCGACGTCGAGGTCGGGGACGGCGAGGCCGCCGAGATCTCCACGGGTGCCGTGATGCCCTCCGGCGCCGACGCCGTCGTCGTCGTCGAGCGCACCGAGGAGGTCGACGACGGGCGGGCGGTCAACGTGCGCACGTCGGTCGCCCCCGGCGACAGCGTGATGCTCGCCGGCGCGGACATCGCCGCCGGCGCGCGGGCGCTCGGCCCCGGGACCGAGATCACGCCGCGGGAGATCGGCCTGCTGTCGGCGCTCGGCGTCGACGAGGTGCCCGTCCGCGGGCGCCCCGCGGTGGGGATCATCTCGACCGGCGACGAACTCGTCCGCCCCGGCGAGGCCCTCGACCCCGACCGCGGCGAGATCTTCGACGTCAACTCCTACACCATCGCCGCGGGCGTCGAGGAGGCCGGCGGCGAGGCCGTCCTCTACCCCCACGCGGGCGACGACTACGAGGAGATGGAGCGCCTGCTGGTGCGCGCCAGCGAGGAGTGCGACCTGGTGCTGTCCTCGGGGTCGACCTCCGCCAGCGCCGTCGACGTCATCTACCGCGTCATCGAGGCCCAGGGCGAACTCCTGCTGCACGGCGTCAGCGTCAAGCCCGGCAAGCCGATGCTCGTCGGGCGGCTCACCGACTCGGCGTACGTCGGCCTGCCCGGCTACCCCGTCTCGGCGCTGACGATCTTCCGCACGTTCGTCGCGCCGGCGATCCGCCGGGCTGCGGGACTGGCCGAGCCCCGCACCGCCGAGATCGAGGGCGAGATGGCGGTCCGCGAGCGCTACAGCGAGGGGCGGACGCGACTCATGCCCGTGGGGCTGGTCGAGGACGCCGACGGGAACACGCTGGTCTACCCGGTCGACAAGGGGTCGGGGGCGACGACGAGCCTCGTCGAGGCCGACGGCGTCGTCGAGGTCGGCGCCGACACCGACTACCTGGCCGCCGGCGAGACCGTCACCGTCCAGCTGTTCTCGCCGGACGTGCGCGCGCCCACCCTGTTCGGCGTCGGTGAGGACGACCCCGCGCTCAACCGCCTGCTCGACCGGCTCACGCGCCCGCGGTACCTCCCGGTCGGGAGCCGCGAGGGGTTGCGTCGCCTGCGCGACGGCGTCCCGGACGTCGCCGTCGTCGCCGGGCCGCCGGGCCGCGAGGTCGAGTCGGTGCGCCTCGGCGGGTGGACCCGTGAGTGGGGGCTGATCGTCCCCGACGGCAACCCCGCCGACGTGACCGGCCTCGCCGACCTCGTCGACGCGGACCTCCGGCTGATCAACCGGGGGACCAACTCCGGGCTGCGCCGGAGCTTCGACGACGCGATCGAGGCGCTGGCCGACGAGCGCGGGCAGAGCCGGCGGGCGCTCACCGACTCGATCGACGGCTACGACCTGACCGTCCAGGCCTTCGAGAGCCCGGCCCGCAAGGTCGCCGCCGGCAAGGCCGACGCCGGGCTGGGGCTGCGGGCGACCGCCGCCGACCTCGGCCTCGGCTTCGTCCCGCTGGGCGAGCAGGACGTCGAGGTGCGGGCCGCCCCCGACCGCGAGCCGAAGGTGGGCGTCAAAGAGCTGGAGTCGGCGCTGACGGAGGTCGACGAGATCACCGACCGGCTGGCCGGCTTCGACGCGTAGAGACGCTCACCGCGGGTTCGAGCCCTCACGGAGAGTCCCCCAGCTCCGCCGCGGTCGACGCTCCCGCCCCGGCGTCGATCGCCTCGCGGAGTTCCGCGACGAGGTCCGCTCCCTCCGCGTCGTCCAGTTCCCCCCGCGCGAGCGAGAGGTCGACCCCGTCGTCCGGGTAGCGCGGCACCAGGTGGACGTGGGCGTGTTCGACGTTGCCGACCAGCGAGCCGGTGGTGTAGAAGACGCTGAACCCGACCGCGTCCAGGAACTCGTCCAGCGCGTCGGCGACGATCCGCAGCGTCCGGATCACCGCGGCGCCGGTGGCCTCGTCGAGCGCGAACAGCTCCTGACGGTGGGCCGTCGGGGCGACGAGCGCGTGGCCGTCGGTCGCGGGGTTCTCGTCGAGGAACGCGACGGCGCGCTCGCTCCGGCTGAGGACGTGGGCGGGTCGCTCGCCGTCGGCGATCTGGCAGAACGGACACGTGTCGGGCATGGCTCGGCGTTCGCGTCCGCGGCAGTAAATCTCACGGGCTCGCTGGAAGTGGACGGCGCCTGCCCTGAAACGGACGGCGCCGGCCACGGAAACCGACGGCGCCGTCGCTCGTCGGTCAGATTCGCTAAAATGAAAGCAGCACTCGTGACCGCGGTTGCGGTCCGGGGATGCTGTCTAGACCCGAACGACGTTCGTCGCGCGGGGGCCCTTGGGGGCGTTTTCGATGTCGAACTCGATCTCCTGTCCTTCCGTCAGATCTTCACCGCCAACGTCCTCCATGTGGAAGAAAACGTCGTCGTCAGCATCCTCGGTGGAAATGAAACCGTAACCGCCAGTGTCGTTGAAGAAATCAACCTTGCCTGTCGCCATTGCATCTGAAGCGATGGCCCGCCCACGGATAAGCCTTCCGTAATGTCCATCGGATCCGATTTTCTCAGGACGGCCGTTTAGTGACAAATCGCTGTTGTGGTCATCCATCCAACGTGTCTTCGGTGTCGACGCCGTAGACCCTGCGGGGGGTTTCGACGTGCGCGCGGCGGACGGCCTCGTCGTGGCCCTCCTCCAGCAGCCACCGGACGCGACGGGGGACCGTCCGGGGCCCCATGACGGCGCCGGGGCGGTCCGGGTCGTCGACGAAGTCGGTCTCCATCAGGAACGGCTCGCCCGACTCGGCGGCGGTCACCAGGCGCTCGCGCTCGCTCATCACGCTCGGGGTCGGGCCGGCCAGCCGCCCGGCGGCGTAGTGTTTGACGACCCGGTGGGGGGCCAGCCCGCGCTCGCGGGCCCAGGCGGCGACCTCGGTGAGGTCCTCGGTGGCCTCGGTGTGCAACTGGACCGCGCAGTCGTGCTCGGCGCCGAGCGCCAGCGCGTGTTTCAGCACGTCGTTCGAGGCCGTCCAGACCGCGTCGCTCACCTCGTAGTGCGGGCGCCCGGACTTCAGCGCCAGCGCCGCGCCGTCGGCGACGTACTCGGCGGCCACGTCGAGGCCGGCCTGCATGAGGTCGCGGGCCTCGTCGGGGGCGAACCCGCGCTCGTCGACGAGCCGCGAGATCAGCCCCGGGTGGACCCCGAGGACGGGCCAGGCCCGCCCCGGCAGCGCCGCGCTGGCGTCGGCGACGACGTCCAGGGTCGCCTCGAAGACCGCCCGGAAGTCCGCCCCGGTCTCGGCCTCGACGCCGAGGTGCCAGGAGGGCCTGTTGACCACCAGGAGGTGCGTCCCGCCCGAGCGGGCGAACTCCTCGACGGCCTCGATCCCGCGCCCCCGCTCTGGGTCGAGGTGGAGGTGGTCGTCGAGCACCGGCGTCTCCAGTTCCATGCACTCGAGTGCGCCCGCGCGCGGGAAAAGTCGACTGGGTTCGGCGTGGATCGGGTTCGGAGTGGATCGGGTCCGGAGTGGATTGGATCCGGCGCGCCCAGACGAGGTGGATCCGCGACCCCCGGGGAGGGAAAAAGCACATACCCCTCGGGCGTCTCTCGACGTGACGATGCGTAGACGGCTCAGTACCCTCCTCGAATCGGCCTACCAGCGCCTGCTCCGCCGCGAGATCGACAGCGTCCCCGCCCACGTCGCCATCATCCAGGACGGCAACCGGCGCTACGCCCGCGAGCACGGCGAGCGCGCGCCCGAGGGCCACCGCGAGGGCGCCCGGACGACCGAACAGGTGCTCGAGTGGTGCGAGGACCTCGGCGTGGCCGAACTCACCCTCTACGCCTTCTCGACGGAGAACTTCGAGCGCCCGCCGGAGGAGCGCGAGCCCCTGTTCGACCTGATCGAGGAGAAGCTCCGGTCGTTCGCCGACGCCGACGAGATCCACGAGAACGAGGTCTGCATCCGCGCCATCGGCGACATCGACCGCCTGCCCGAGCGCGTGCGCGAGGCGGTCGACTACGCGGAGCGGCGCACCCGCGAGTACGACCGCTTCCGGCTGAACGTCGCGCTGGCCTACGGCGGTCGCTCGGAGCTGTTGAGCGCGGCCCGCGGCGTCGCCGAGGCGGTCGCGGCGGGCGACCTGACCGCCGAAGACGTCGACGTCGAGACCGTCGAGGACCGCCTCTACCGCCGGCCGGTCCGCGACGTCGACCTCATCATCCGCACCGGCGGCGACGAGCGCACCTCGAACTTCCTGCCGTGGCACGCCAACGGCAACGAGGCCGCGGTCTACTTCTGTGCGCCCTTCTGGCCCGAGTTCGCCAAGACCGACTTCCTGCGGGGGATCCGCACCTGGCAGTCCCGCGAGGAGTCCTGGCAGCGCACCCGCGCCGAACGGGCCGCCGCGCTCGTCCGCGCGGTCGCCGAAGTCGAGTTCGCCGAGGCCCGCTCGGTGGCCGCGCGGCTCCGCGAGAAACTGCCCACGAAAAGCGCCGAGGAGTTCGACGAGGAGCTCGCCCGACGCGAGCCCGGGTCCGCCGACTGAGTGGCCCGGCCGATCGATCCGGGCCTCTGATTGCTGCTTCGGGCCCCTAATTACTGATCCGCCCCCGATTACTCGCCCTGCGCGTCCTGGATCGCCTGCCAGACGGTCTCGGCGGTCATCGGCATCTCCAGGTTCTCGACGCCGAACGGTCGCAGCGCGTCGACGACCGCGTTGACGACGGCGGGCGTGGAGGCGATCGACCCGCCCTCGCCCGCGCCCTTCGCGCCCGTCGGGTTGTGCGGGCACGGCGTCTCGGTCTCGTCAACCTCCATGTCGGGGATGTGCATCGCCTTCGGCATCGCGTAGTCCTGGAACGACCCGGAGGCGAGGGTGCCGTTGTCGTCGTAGACGGCGCCCTCGTACAGCGCCTGGCCGATGCCCTGGGCGACCCCGCCCATGACCTGGCCCTCGACGATGCGGGGGTTGAACTGGACGCCCACGTCGTCGACAGCGACGTAGCGCTCGAACTCGATCTCGCCCGAGTCCGGGTCGACCTCGACGACCGCCAGGTGGGTGCCGAAGGCGTACGCGAGGTTCGAGGGGTCGTAGCTCGCGGTGGCCACCAGTTCGGGCGCGTCGCGGGGCCCCTCGCCCTCGTGGGGGAGGGCGGCCAGTTCCTGGATGTCGATGGACGCGTCCGGGTCGCTCTCGGCGACGAACGCGCCGTCCTCGAAGGTCAGGTCCGCGGGCGGCACCTCCAGGTGGTGGCCGGCCAGTTCCGCGGCCTGCTCGCGGAGTCGCTCGGCGGCTCTGACCAGCGCGCTCACCCCGACCGGGGCGCTCCGGCTCCCGAAGGTGCCGGTCCCCTCGGGGAGGTCGGCGGTGTCGCCCTCGACGACCTCGATGTCGTCGTAGGGGACGCCGAGTTCGTCCGAGAGCACCTGCGAGTAGGTCGTCCCGTGGCCCTGGCCGTGGTCGGAGGTGCCGCAGTGGACCAGCAGCCGCCCGTCGTCGGCGAGTTCCAGCCGGCCCCACTCGGGGCGGCCCGGGCCGGTGCCGGTGTTCTCGACGAAGCAGCAGACGCCGATGCCGAGGTACCGGCCCTCCTCGCGGAGTTCGCGCTGGCGCTCGCGGGTCGCCTCGTAGTCGAGCTTCTCCAGGGCCGTGTCGAGGGCCCGCTCGTAGTTGCCGCTGTCGTAGATCGACCCCGTGGCCGTCTCGAAGGGGAACGCGTCGGCGTCGATCTGGTTGCGCCGGCGGAGTTCGACCGGGTCCATGCCCAGTTCGGCGGCGGCCTGCTCGACGATCCGCTCGACCACGAAGATGGACTCGGGCCGGCCCGCGCCGCGGTAGGGGGCGATGGGCGCGGTGTTGGTCAGCGCGGCCACCGCGGTGCCGTGGATCGCCGGGATGTCGTACTGCCCGGAGATGAGCGTCCGGAAGTTCGAGGCGGGCGTCGACCCCCAGACGATGTACGCGCCGAGGTTGAACTCCGCGTCGACCCGGAGGCCGCGGAAGGTGCCGTCCTCGTCGAGCGCGAGTTCGGCGCGGGCCTGGACGTCCCGGCCGTGGTGGTCGGTCTGGAGGCTCTCGGTCCGGGTGCAGATCCACTTGACGGGCCGCTCCAGTTTGAGCGCGGCCCACGCGGTGACCGGCTCCTCGGAGTAGGGTGCGCCGCCCTTGCTGCCGAAGCCGCCGCCGACGTCGGGCGCGATGACGCGGACGTGCTCCTCCGGCAGCGGGAGCTTCTCGGCGAGTCGCCCCCGGGCGCGGTGGGGGACCTGCGTCGAGAGCCGGACCGTCAGCTCCTCGCCGTCGGCGCCGTACTCGGCGAAGGCGCCGCGGGGCTCCATCGCGTTCGGGATGACCCGCTGGTTGTCGATGTCCATCTCGACGGTGCGGTCGGCGGCGTCGAACGCGCTGTCGGTCGCCGCGGCGTCGCCGTACTCCCACTCGTAGGCGCAGTTGTCGTCGTGCTCGGGGTGGACCACCGGGGCGTCCTCGGCGAGGGCGCTCTCGACGTCGGTGACGGCGTCGAGGCGCTCGTAGTCGACCTGGATCAGGTCGGCGGCGTTGGCCGCGGTGTAGCGGTCCTCCGCGGCGACGACGGCGATGGCCTCGCCGGCGTAGCGGACCTTCTCGTTCACCAGCAGGGGGTGCTCGGTCGACTTCGCGCCCGGGTAGGACGCCTCGACGCGGTAGCCCGAGTCGACGCCGTCGGCGGCCAGGTCCTCGTAGGTGAACACCGCGACGACGCCCTCCTGGGCCTCGGCGGCGCTGGTGTCGATGTCCTCGATGCGCGCGTGTCCGTACTGGCTCCGGTGGAAGGAGAGGTGGAGGGTCTCCTGGTCGGCGAAGTCGTCGACGTACTCTCCCTGCCCGGTGATCAGCGGGACGTCCTCGCGGCGGACGCGGCGGCGTCCGACCTCCCGGCCCGCCTCCTCGACGGTCGTCCGCTCGTCGGCCTCACGCGAGCGTACCCGCTCGCCCGTGCCACTTTGGCTCATGCGTGGTACTCCCCCAGCAGACGATTAAACCTTGCTGGTGCAGGTCGGTCTGGCCGGGGCCGCCCCGGGCTAGCGGTCACCCCCGGCTAGCGTCGCTCCCCCGGCCGCGCGCGTCACCCGGTCAGGAGTCACCGCATCACCAACGGCTTTATAGCTGTTAGACAATCACAAGGCAGCGAACACGGTACGAGGATCCCGCATGCAATTCAACGGAACATTCGAACTCGAGGGCGCGAGTACCGAAGAGGTATGGCTGGCGCTATCGGACCCCTACATGGTGAAACACGCACTTCCGGGCTGTCAGTTCCTCCTCGAGGTCGAGGGGGAGGAGGCCGACTGGGAGGAACTGCGCGAGCGCGCGGCGGCCGCGGGCGAGGACCCGGAGACCCTCCCCGACGCCGACCCCGAGGACGTCGCCGCGCGCGCGTTCGAAGAGGGCGGTCGCTACGCGGCGCTGATGGAACTCAGCGTCGGCAGCGTCAGCCCGAGCTTCGAGACCGTGGTGACGATCACCGAGCGCGAGTACCCGGTGATGAACGCCACGGGCGAGGGCAGCGCCGCGAACAGCTCCTTCGAGATGGACTCGGGGATGACCCTCAGCGAGACCGACGACGGCGTCGCCGTCGAGTGGTGGACCGAGGCCGACGTCTTCGGACGCATCGCACAGATGGGCCAGCGCGTCCTCAACCCCGTGGCGAACCGCGTGGTGAACCGCTTCTTCGGCAACATCGAAGACGAGCTCCAGGGGATCAGCGACGAGGACTCCGGCGGGCTCCGCAACCGCATCAAGGACATGTTCTAGACCATGAGCGAACGAGACATCGAACTCACCGTCAACGGCACGACACACGAACTGACAGTCGAACCGCGGACGCTGCTCGTGCACGCGCTGCGCGAGGAGCTCGACTACACCGGCCCCCACGTCGGCTGCGAGAGCAGCCTCTGTGGCGCCTGCACGGTCCAGATCGACGGCGACGCCACCAAGTCCTGCACCGTCCTGGCGGTCCAGGCCGACGGCGCCGAGGTCACCACCGTCGAGGGGATGGCCGACGGCGACGATCTCCACCCGGTCCAGGAGGGCTTCCAGCAGGAGCACGGCCTGCAGTGCGGCTACTGCACGCCCGGGTTCATCATGACCGCCTCCGCGTACCTGGAGGAGAACCCCGACCCCTCGCGGGAGGAGATCCGCGAGGCGCTGGAGGGCAACATCTGCCGCTGCACGGGCTATCAGAACATCGTCGACGCCGTCGAGTACGCGGCCGAGAAGATGGGCGACGCCGACGCCGGTCACGCCGCCGAGGGGGACTGAGATGTACCCCAGTTCCTTCGACTACCGGCGGCCCCAGACGGTCGCGGAGGCGCTCGAACTCCAGGCCGACGCCGACGGCGAGGTCGAACTGCTGGCCGGCGGCCACAGCCTGATCCCGACGATGAAGTCGGGGCTGGCCGAGCCCGACCTCCTGATCGACATCAGCGACATCGACGAGCTCCGCGGCGTGGAGGTCGGCGACGAGACGACGACCTTCGGCGCGCTCACGACCTACGCGACCATCGCCAACCACGAGGGCGCCCAGGAGACCTGTCCGACGCTGACCGCGGCGGCGAGCCAGGTCGGCGACATCCAGGTCCGCAACCGCGGGACCATCGGCGGCAACGTCGCCCACGCCGACCCGGCCTCGGACCTGCCGGGCGCGGTCCTCGCCGAAAACGCGACGGTCCACGTCCAGGGCCCCGACGGCGCCCGGGAGATCCCGATCGACGAGTTCTTCTTCGGCATGTACGCCACGGACGTGGGTCCCGACGAGATCCTCACCGCGGTCGAGGTGCCGAACGCCGACGACAACACCGTCGGCACCTACGTGAAGAAGCCGAACCCGGCGTCGGGCTACGCGCTGGTCGGCGTCGCGGTCTCGCTGCAGGTCGCCGGCGGCACCGTCGAGTCGGCCCGCGTCGCGGCCAACGGCGCCATCGACCACGGCACGCGGCTGGCGTCCGTCGAGGACGCCCTGGCGGGCGAGCAGATCGACGACGACCTCGCCGAGTCCGCGTCCGCGGGCGCCGGCGACGACATCGAGGAGTACCTCTTCATGGAGGACCTCCACGCCTCGGCGGAGTTCCGCCAGCAGCTGCTGAAGGTCTACACCGAGCGTGCGCTGGACGCGGCGTTCGAACGTGCGGGCGAGCGGGTCGAGGCCTGAGCGGGTGCGGCCCGCCGCGCCGTCGTACCCTGGAGGAGCGACGGCACTCCGTCGTCGACGTCCGGTTCCTCGCCGTCGACGCTCGATTATCCGTCGTCGACTCCTGGTTCCTCGTCGTCGACTCCCGGGTTCCCGTGGTCTACGTTCGCCGGCCCCTCTTCGAGTCTCTCCCCCGTCCGGACGGGTCCGGCCCGGTGAGCGCCAGTGAGCGATCCGGCCACCGACAGCCCCACAGAGGGGTCGGTTTCGTACGCACAATTGCTCACGGACCTCTCGCTGCTGTCGGTGTTCGCCATCAGCGCCACGGCCGCCCTGGGGATGAACGCGGTCCCGGTCGGCCTCCCGGGCGTCGGGGAGACCTTCGGCCTCTCCGAGACCGAGATCGGCCTCGTGATGAGCGCGTTCACGCTGGCGGTCATGGGGACGATGCCCGTGATCAGCGTCCTCGCGGACGTCTACGGGCGGCGCCCGGTCGTCATCCCGTCGCTCCTGCTGCTCGGCGCCTCGGGGCTCGCCGCGCTCGCGGTCACCAGCTACCCCCTCCTGCTCGGCCTCCGGTTCGTCCAGGGGGTCGGCTTCGCCGGGACGCTCCCGCTGACGACCACGCTGACCGGCGACCTCTACACCGGCGCGGAGGGCTCGGCGGCCCAGGGGATCCGCTCGGGGTTCAACGGGCTGGCCAGCGCCCTCGCGCCGGTCGTCGCGGGCTTCCTGGCGGCGTTCGCCTGGCAGTACGCCTTCGCCGTCTTCGCGCTGGGGCTCCCGGTCGCGGTGATGGTCTACTGGTTCTACCCCGAACCCGTCGCCGAGGCGGGCACCGAGCGGCGGCTCGTGAGCGAACTCCGGTCGTACTGGGGGAACATCCGCGCCGCGGTCGACCGGACCCTCGTCCTGCTGTACGGCGGCGGGCTCACCCTCTTCTTCCTCAAGGCGGGGCTGCTCACGTTCGTCCCGGTGTTCGTCGTCGACGGCCTGGGCGGGGCGGTGACCAGCGCCGGGACGGTCCTCGGGGTCTACGGCGGCACCAGGGTCGTGGTCTCGCCGCTGGCGGGCGTGATCGTGGGTCGGCTCGGTCGGAAGGCCGCGGTCCTGCTCGGCACCGCCGTCGCCGCCGTCGGGACCGCCGCCGTCCCGTTCGCGTCGACCCTCCCGCTGCTGGCGGTCGCCGTCGGCACCTTCGCCGTCGGCGAGTCCGTCCTCAACCCCGTCGTCAACGACGCCGTGGCCGCCGTCGCGGCGGACGACCAGCGGGCCGGGATCATGAGCGGGCTGCAGATCTGCAAGAACGTCGGGCTCACCGTCGCCCCCGCACTCATGGGCGCGATCATCGCCGCCTCGGGGTTCACGGGCGCCTTCCTGACAGCGACGGCGGTCTGCGTCGCCTTCGGGGCGGTGTTCGCCGTCGGGTTCCAGCCGGTCGACGGGGCGTTCGAGGCGGCGTGAGGCGGCGACTCGGCTTCCCGGGCAGAGCGTCGGGCGGCCTGACTGCGTAAGCCGGTGCGTCCGGCAGCCTGGCGTGCCCCGGACCAGGCTTACCGACCGAAGCGCCGCTGGCGGTGCTGGTACTCGAGCACCGCCCGGAGGTAGTCGCGGCGCCGGAAGTCCCGCCAGTTCACGTCGGTGAAGTACAGCTCCGAGTAGACCGACTGCCAGATGAGGAAGTCCGAGAGCCGCTCGGCGCCGGTCTTGATGAGCAGGTCCGGCTCGTCCGGGAAGACCAGCCGCGACTCGACGTCGGTCTCGTCGATCTCCGCCGGGGAGAGCTCGCCGGCCTCGACGGCGGCGGCGATGTCGCGGACGGCCTCGGCGAACTCGTGTTTGCCGCCGAGGCCGATGCTGATCTGGACGGGGGCGTCCGCGCGCTCGGTGTCGCCGGGGCCGCGGACGGCCACCGCCCGCGGGGCGTCGACCTCGCGGAGCTCCCGCGTCAGCGTCGGCGCGACCGCCTCGTCGAGGATGCTCACCGAGACGGTGACCCGGTCGGCGCCGTACTCGAAGGCCCAGCCCAGGAACTCCTCGAGGGTGTCGTAGGCGCCCTGTTCGAGCAGGTCGCGCTCGGTGATCACGACCGCGACCCGTCGGGGCGGGTCGGCGTCGTGCAGCCGGTGGCGGACGGCCAGGTACCGGTCGTAGAGACCCACAGGGGGGCGTGGACCGCGCGAGCTAAAATACCCTCGCTCGCGTGCGGGGCCACCGGGCCGGTGGGCCGGACCGCCGAGGGGGTGGTCTGGGGCGACGGCTCCGCGGCTCCGCGGGGCCTCGCCGTCAGCCGACCGTCCGCCGCCCGTCTGCCGCCCATCCGCGCTCGCGTAGGCGTTGTCGGGAGCGTTAAGTGGTCGTCGGAGATACCGACTGGTGTGACATCGACGCTCCGTCGGGCAGCGGCGTTCGCCGTCGTGGGGTCGCTCGCGCTCGCAGCGCCCTCGCTGGGCGAAGCCGCGGCGGCGCCGTTCGCCGTCGTGGCGGCCCTGGCGCTCGTCGTCGACGACGGACCGTTCTTCGAACTGTTCGCCCGGCCGGACGACCGGCGGCAGGGCCAGCTCCGCGGCCTGGCGGGCTTCTCGCTGTCGGCGACGGCGCTGGCGTTGCTGGCGACGGTGCCCCGGACGCAGCTCCCGCTGTCGGTGTTCGTCGCGAGCGTCCTCGTCCTGGCGTACGGCAACCTCGGGCGGCAGTTGGTCGCCCGCTACGAGTCCGGGGAGTTCCCCACCGTCGCCGCATTCACCGTCACCGGCTTCCTCGCGGCGGTGGCAGGGCAGGCGATCGTCGCCACCCAGGCGAACGCCCCGGTGACGCTCCCGGCGTTCACCTTCCTCGGGGCGACGGCGGCGCTGGTCGCGGCGCTGGTGCGGTCGGTCCTCTACGGCCGGGACGATCCGGTAGTGATGCTCTCGGTCGCGATGCTGCTGTGGCTGTTCGAGGCGGTCGGCGTCTCGGTCTCGCCGGTCGGGATCGCGGTCGCGCTGGCGGTCACCGTCGCGCTCGGCTACGTCTCGTTCGCGCTGGAGACCGCCTCGGTGCCGGGGATGCTCACGGGCGTCCTCCTGGCGCTGCTGGCGCTGGTGCTCGGCGGCGTCGGCTGGTTCGTCGTCCTCATCTCCTTTTTCGCCGTCGGCGGCCTCTCGACGAAGTACCGCTACGAGGAGAAGCTCGACCGCGGCGTCGCCGAGGCAAACGAGGGCGCCCGCGGCAGCGGTAACGTCCTCGGAAACTCCGCGGTGGCGCTGCTGGCGCTGCTGGCGTTCGCCGCGACGGACGCGGTGCCGATCGCCCCGGACCTCGCGCGACTGGCGTTCGCCGGGTCGGTCGCCGCGGCGATGAGCGACACCCTCTCGAGCGAGATCGGCGGGCTCTACGACGCCCCGCGGCTGATCACCACCCTCGAACGCGTCGACCCCGGGACCGACGGCGGCGTCACCCCGCAGGGCGAACTCGCCGGGTTCGCGGGGGCGGCGCTGGTGGCGCTCATCGCCTACGCCCTCCTCCCGTTGTCGGCGCCCGCCGCGGGCGTGATCGTCGCCGGCGGGTTCGTCGGGATGACCGTCGACAGCCTGCTGGGGGCGACCCTGGAGGGCGACCGCCTCGGCAACCAGGCGGTCAACTTCCTGGCGACCTTCGCCGGCGCGCTCGCCAGCGTCGCGCTGGGGCTGTTGCTCTGAGCCCATGCCCGGCGCCGATCCGGTGACCGTTCGCCCGGTCCGCTCGGCCGACGAGGCCGACCTCGAACGGCTCCAGTCGCATCTGCCCGAGCCGAGCCCCGCCCTCCTCTCCTACGGCGTGACCGCGGGCTCCGTCCTCGTGACCACGGGGCCGGCGGACCGGCCAGTGGGCTACCTGCTGGCGGTCTCGGGCGAGCAGACCCACCTCGCGGAGCTGGTCGTCGCCCCCGCGTACCGCCGGGAGGGCCGGGCGTCTGCGCTACTGGCCGAACTGTTCGAGCGGCTCCCGGAAGGGCAGCGCGTCACGCTCGCGGTCGCACCCGACAACCAGGCGGCGCTGGCGCTGTATCGCGAGCACGGCTTCGAGCACGAGGAGACACGCCCGGACTTCTTCGCGGGCGGCGCGGCGCTGTTGCTCGCGCGGGAGGCGTGACCCACCGCAGAACAGACGCGACCGCTCAGGCCGAGACGCGCTCGAGGAGCTGGTCCGCGGTCCGGACGCGCACGTCGACCGGCTTCTTGACGAACTGCTCGAGCGACCTGGCGACGACGTGGTCGACGCCGCGCTGGGCGGCCACGTCGAGGACGCGCTGGTCGAGGCCGGCGTCGAGGACGACCGCGTAGGGGGTCGACTCGGCGCCCTCGACGGCGGCGAACACCTCGTCGGCCTCGACCTCCGAGACCGCGTCGAGATCGCGGTCGAGCAGGCGGGCCCGTCCCGTCTCCCCGTCGATCACCTCCCGGACGTGGTCCCCCAGCGAGCGCCCCCGGTCGGCGTCGACCCCGGACGGGGCCGGGCCCTCGGGGGTCGCGCCGCTCGCCGACTCGGGGGGCGATTCCGCCTCGGCGGTCGGTGGCTCCACGCCCCCTTCGCCGGCGGCGTCGACGGTGGTGGCGCCGTCGGCGACGGCGGTCCCGTCGGTCGAGTCGCCGGGCGAATCGCCGGTCGCGTTCCCGGTCGCGTCCGCTGGGTCGGTACGCGCGCTCGCGTCGTCCTCCGGGTTCTCTGATTCCTCCGCCGGCTTCTCGGCGCCCGCCTCAGCCGCCGCATCGTCCTCGGCTGCGCCGTCAGTCGTCTCCGACGGCGCCGTTCGAGGGCTGGCGACATCACCCGTGACCTCGCGGACGTCCCGGTCGGGGAGTTCCTCCACGGGGACCTTCTCGCGGAGCGCCGACATGACGTCGTGTCGGGCCAGGTCCTCGACCGAGCGCCCCTCGGGGGCGAAGGTGACGTAGTCGACGTCGCCGACCTGCTGGAGTTCGCGCAGGATGAGCTCCCCGCCGCGGTCGCCGTCGAGGAAGGCCGTCACCGTGCGCTCCTGGGTGAGCTCTGCGACCGAGTCGGGGACGTTGGTCCCCTCGACGGCGATGGCGTTTTTCACCCCGTAGCGCAGCAGCGTCAGCACGTCGGCGCGCCCCTCGACGACGATGATCGCGTCGGCGTCCTCGACGCGCGGACCCGCCGGCATCCCCCGGTACTCGGTGATGTCCTCGACCCGGACGCTCCCCTTGACCTCCTCGAGGATCTCCTGGCTGGTCATGATGCTCTCGTCGAAGGTCTCGGAGAGCAGCTCCTTGGCGCGCTCGACGACCTCGCGGCGCTTGGCCGCCCGCACGTCCTCGATCTCCGTGACGACCACGTCCGACTTGCACGGGCCCACGCGGTCGATCGTCTCCAGCGACGCCGCGAGGATCGAGGTCTCGACCTTGTCGAGGCTCGACGCGATGGTGATTTCGCCGTGCGATCGACCGTTCTCGCTGGCGATCTGTACGTCTATCCGGCCGACTTTCGAGGACTGCTGGAGGTCTCGGAGGTCGAGTTCGTCCCCGAGCAGCCCTTCGGTCTGGCCGAACACCGCCCCGACGACGTCGCTGCGTTCGACGACGCCGTCGGCGGTGATGTCCGCGTGAATGAGGTATTTTGCTGAATCGTCCATGGTGTGTCCTCCAGTCCGGATCGTTTCATCCGGACTGGTATGTCCTCCGCCCCCGGTCGTTTCACCCGGGCCGGTGTGTTCCTCCAGGATGGGCCGTCTCGCCCGTCCTGGTGTGTTCCTCCGGCCCGGATCGTTTCATCCGGGCCGGTGTGTGCTCCAGTCCGGGCCGTCTCGCCCATCCTGGTGTGTCCTCCAGTTCGGACCGTCTCGCCCGTCCTGGTCGTGGCTCCAACCCGGGTCGCTTCGTCCGGATCGGTCGGGTGTGCCGGCCTCGCCGGTCGGCACGGCTGAGGTGCGCCGCTGCTGTGGCACGACGGACGGTTCGTCCGACGTCCCGGATCGCGGCGGCGTAATTCGTGGTGAGGTGGGACGGGCCGCATCGCCCGTCCCGCTGTGATGCAATGGAACGGGCCGCATCGCCCGTTCCGCTGGTGATGTGGGACTGGCCTTCTCGCCCGTTCCAGTGCTGAGGTGAAACGGCCGAATCGGTCCGTCCCGGTGATGGTGTGGGGCGACCGATTCGGCTCGCCCCGGTGATGGTGTGAAACGGGCGTCGACGCCCGTTCCGGTGTCTGTGATCTACGGTCTCCCGCAATCGGTCGTACTACTCACCGGGCGGGGAAATAGTTGTCGCGAACGAAACAGAAACCGACGCGAGCGGTCGCGCTTCGGCTCGTCCTGCAGGGCGACCGCGCGCTCAGAACAGCGGTTCGCCCTTCGTCTCCTCGCCGAACGCGAGGACGGCGACGCCGCCGAGGGCGAACGCCGCGGCCAGGGGCACCAGCGCGAGGAGGTAGCCCTGCTCGACCAGCGCGCCGGCGAGGATCGGCCCGAGGACGGCCGCGATCTTGCCGACGCCGCCCGCGAAGCCGTTGCCGGTCGCGCGGGCCTCGGTGGGGAACAGCTCCGGGGTGTAGGCGTAGATGGCCCCCCAGGCGCCCAGCGAGAAGAACGACGCGGCCAGCAGGCCGACCAGGAACGGCCAGAACCCCGAGGCGCCGGCGCCGAACATCGCCACGCCGGGCATCGTCGCCGCGAAGACGAAGGTGAACAGCCCGGAGAGGAGGAGGTAGCTCCCCAGCGTGGGCTTGCGGCCGACGCGCTCGACCAGGTAGGCCGCCGAGACGTAGCCCGGGATCTGTACGAGCGCGATCAGCACGAAGTAGAGGTAGACGTTGCCGACGACGCCCGCGGCGCCGACGGTCTGGGGCAGCCAGATGAACACGCCGTAGTAGCCGAAGTTGATCGCGAACCACGCCGCCGCGATGGTGACCGTCCGGCGGCGCAGGTCGGGCTCGAACAGCCGCGAGAAGGTGGCCGTCGTGCCCTCCGCGACCGCCGCGGCGTCGATGGGCTCGACGGACTGGCCGTTCTCCTCGGCGATGGCCCGCAGGCGCTCGTTCGCGCCCTCGACGTCGCCGCTGCGGGCGAGGTAGTAGGGCGTCTCCTCGAGCTGCGAGCGGATCAGGAACACCAGCAGCGCGGGCGTCGCGGCGGCGACGAACAGCAGCCGCCAGCCCGCGACCGGGCCGACGCCGGGGACCGGGACGACGCCGTCGGTCGGCAGCGCCGCGAGGAACACCCACGCCAGGCCGACCGCGAGGAGGTTGCCGAGCGGCCAGAACGCGTCGAGGTAGACCAGGTAGCGGCCCCGGCGGTCGGTCGGCAGGTGCTCCGAGAGGTAGGAGGTGTCGACCGCCAGCGCGCCGCCCAGGCCCACGCCCGTGAGGAACCGCAGCAGGAACCCCGAGGGGAAGCCCGTCGCCAGCGCCGTGAGGCCGGTGAACACCGAGTAGAACAGGACCGTCCACTGGAAGGCGCCCTTGCGACCGTAGCGGTCGGCGTACCAGCCCCAGCCCCAGTTGCCGACGACCATCCCCATGAGGCTGGCCGACCCGAGGACGCCGGCGGCGGTCCCGGAGAGTCCCCAGGCGCCGATCAGCGCGGGCAGCGTGAAGCTGATCACGATGACCTCCATGCCGTCGAAGGCCCAGGCGCTCCCGCAGATCGCCAGCAGTCGCCGGTGGAACCGGCCCACCGGAATCCGGTCCATCATCTGCGCGACGCTGACTGTCCCCGCGTTCGGAGGTTCTCCGGTATCGGTTGCCATCTCGTTCGGCCATCGGGACTACGGTTTGATAATATTATTGGTTTCTCAAATTCGGTTTCGCTTGTTGAAGAAGAATTCTCTTCGATATGCCCTCGCGTCTGCGTCCCCGCTTCGGAGCCCCCCGTCGCGCCACAGTTATCAGTCGGTCGGCGCAAACGGCGTGCATGGAGACGCACGTCGTACCGGTCGGCTTCGACTACGACCGGCTCATCGCGCCGCTGATCCGGGACCAGTTCGACGTGGACCGGGTGATCCTGCTGGAGGGGGCGGTCGGCAGCGAGGCCAACGTCGAGTACTCCCAGCGGCTCTCGCAGAAACTGGAGAAGGACTTCCAGAACCTCCTGGGCGCCGAGACCGAGCGGGCCTCGCTCGCGGACGTCTACGACTACGACGCCGCGTTCGAGCGGGCCTACGACCTGATCAACGCCCAACTGGACGCCGGCAACGACGTGTGGGTGAACGTCAGCGCCATGCCCCGACCGGTGAGCTTCGCGTTCGCGACGGCGGCCCACTCGATCACCCTCGAGCGCCAGGCCGACCGCGATCGCATCCACACCTACTACACGGCTCCCGAGAAGTACCTCGAGACCGAACTCGCCGAGGAGCTCCGGGCCTGCCGCGACCTGCTCGCGGACCTCCTGGAGGGCGACGCCGACGCGGACGCCGACGACGGGAGGGTCGGCGAGGGCGTCGACCCGGAGCGCGTGCGCGAGCGCCTGACGGGCGCGTCGGACCTGCTCACGGAGTTCGACGAGCGCGGCACCACCGTCGGCGCCAAGGAGTTCGACGGCAGCCACGTCCTCGAGCTGCCGGTGGCGTCGTTCTCGAACGTCAAGCCCTTCGAGGAGGTCATCCTCTTCGCCCTCGGCGAGCACGGCGAGTTCGAGTCGGTCTCGGAGCTGGCGAACGTGCTGGCCGACGAACTCGACGAGGAGTACACCGACAGCTTCCGCTCGAAGGTCATCTACAACGTCGACCGGCTCGGCCCGGGCGGGAAGGGCTACATCGAGCAGGAGTCCCACGGCAAGTCCCACCGGA
This sequence comes from Haloferacaceae archaeon, assembly GCA_042216345.1. Classification (GTDB taxonomy): domain Archaea; phylum Halobacteriota; class Halobacteria; order Halobacteriales; family Haloferacaceae; genus JBDGUA01. Next base: position 331 of record JBDGUA010000012.1, on the reverse strand, counting down.
CGCGCCTCTCGCGCATCGGGGAGCTGTGGGTGCGGGCCCACGCCGACGGGGAGTGAACTCGCCCGCGGGCCGCGTCGCCCGCGGGCGTAGTGAGCCCCTTGCTGTCCGGCGGGCCGTCTCGCCCGCGGGCGTAGTGAGCCCTCTTCTGCGTAGTGAGTTCCCTGGTACCCATTTCGCCCGCGGGCTGTTGGCCGTCAGCGGCCAGGGTCCTCCCGCGCCCCCTCAGTTCTCGCCGTCGCCGACGCGCACGTCCAGCAGGCCGTCGGGCGTGATCCGACACCTATGAAAGCCTGCTACCTCCACAAACCACGTCTGCGTTAGTAGATTTTTC
>JBDGUA010000001.1:1649-46098 GCA_042216345.1 Haloferacaceae archaeon | reverse complement strand
GGTGCCGTGCGAGGCGCTGGTGGCGTCGGTCGGCCTCGTCCCACGGATCGGTCGGGTCGGGGTCGGCGGTCACGGCTGGAACTGCGTCGCGGGAACGTATTAAGGTGGGCCACCGCGGCAGCCCGGACGCCGCGGCCGCCGAGATCGTCGCGCCTCGCCTCGGCGGCTCGGAGACCGCTACTCGCCGCGCAGTTCTGCCATGTGGTCGACGCGGCGCTGGAGGAGGTCCGCTTTCCCGATGTCGTGGCGGACCCGCAGCCCCTCGCCCGCCGCCGCCAGCGCGTCCTCGGCGATCGCCTCCGCGGTGGCGATGTCGGCGGCGAGGCCGACCACGGCGAACGAGCGGGAGGTCGTCGTGTAGAGGCCGTCCTCGCGCTCGTCGACGCTGGCGTAGAACAGCAGCGCGTCGCCGTCGCGGTCGGCGGCGGCGTCGGCCACGGAGGCCTCGTCGACGGTGATCCGGGCGCCCGCGTCGGGGTCGGTCGGGTAGCCCGCGGGGACGGCGTACTTGCAGACGGTGGCCCGGTCGGCGAAGGAGAGTTCCGGCAGCGCGTCGCCGTCGCGCGCGGCGGTCAGGACGTCGAGGAAGGGCGTCTCCAGGACCGGCAGGGTGTTCATCGCCTCGGGGTCGCCGAAGCGGGCGTTGAACTCCACCACCTTCGGGCCCTCGGCGGTGAGCATGAACTGGCCGTAGAGGACGCCCTTGTAGCCCTCCAGGGCGTCGACGGTCGCCTCGATGATCTCCCGGGCGGCGTCGTAGTCGTCCCGGGTCATGAACGGCAGCGCCAGGGCGGCGTCGCTGTAACTGCCCATGCCGCCGGTGTTCGGTCCCTCGTCGCCCTCGTAGGCGCGCTTGTGGTCCTGCACGGCGGGCGTGGTCCGGACCTCGCCGTCGGCGACGAACGCCTGGACGGTGAACTCCTCGCCGACGAGGCGCTCCTCGACGACCCACTCGTCGTAGCCCGACTCGCGGACGTACTCGACCGCCCCCTCGGTGTCGACCTGGTCGCCGGTGACCTTCACGCCCTTGCCGCCGGTGAGCCCCCGGGGCTTGACGGCGACGTCGCCGTCGAACTCGCGGACGTACTCGACGGCGGCTTCGGCGTCCTCGAAGGTGGCGAACTCGGGGCAGCCGGGGACGTCGTGCTCGGCCATGAACTCCCGCTGGAAGGCCTTGTCCGTCTCGATGCGGGCCTGCTCGGCGCGCGGGCCGAACGTGTAGACGCCAGCGTCGTCGAGGGCGTCCGCGACGCCCGCCGCCAGCGCCGATTCGGGGCCGACGACCGCAAGGGTCGCCCCGACCCGGTCGGCGTAGTCCGCGACAGCCTCGGCGTCGGTCTCCGCGAGCTGCTCGAAGCCGTCCGCGAGGCCGGCGATCCCCGGGTTGCGGTTGCTCGCACAGGCGTACAGGTCGCAGTCGGCCGCGAGCGCGCGGGCGATGGCGTGTTCGCGCCCCCCGCCGCCGACGACCAGCACCGTCTCGGTCATGGTCGATGTGGCGATGCACGGCGGTGTAAAGGTTGCTCTTGCACTCCAGGGAGATGTTCACGACCGTGCCCACTCGAAGGGCCGAGCCGAGGGACAGTCACGCATTTTCCGGGGAAAGTCACCCATCTTCCGGGGGCCAGTCACGCACCCTTTTGGGGCGGGCGGGCGTAGCTGCGGCCATGAGCGACGACGTGGTCGGCGAGAACCGGCTCGACGAGGAGGCGAGTCCGTACCTCCGCCAGCACGCGGACAACCCGGTCAACTGGCAGCCCTGGGACGAGCGGGCGCTGTCGACCGCCCGCGAGCAGGACGTCCCGATATTCCTCTCGATCGGCTACTCGGCGTGCCACTGGTGTCACGTCATGGAGGACGAGAGCTTCGAGGACGAGGAGATCGCCGCGCTGCTCAACGAGCGGTTCGTCCCGATCAAGGTCGACCGCGAGGAGCGCCCCGACCTCGACCGGATCTACCAGACCATCTGCCAGCTCGTCTCCGGCGGCGGGGGGTGGCCGCTGTCGGTCTGGCTCACCCCCGAGGGCGAGCCCTTCTACGTCGGGACCTACTTCCCGCGGGAGTCCCGCCAGGGGATGCCCGGCTTCGGCGAGCTGCTGCGCGACCTGGCGAACTCCTGGGAGACCGACCGCGAGGAGATCGAACGCCGGGCCGACCAGTGGACCCGCGCGCTGACCGACCAGCTCGAGGACACCCCCGACCAGCCCGGCGAGCCGCCGAGCGCGGAACTCCTCGGGAACGCGACCAGCGCCGCCCTCCGCAGCGCCGACCGCGAGCGGGGCGGGTTCGGCTCCTCGGGGCCGAAGTTCCCCCACCCGCGCCGGCTCGACGTGCTCCTGCGCTCGAACGCGGTGACGGGGACCGCCGACGCCGCGGCGGTGGCGACCGAGGCCCTCGACGCGATGGCCGCCGGCGGCATCTACGACCAGCTCGGCGGCGGGTTCCACCGCTACGCGACCGACCGCTCGTGGACGGTCCCGCACTTCGAGAAGATGCTCTACGACAACGCCGAGCTCGCCCGGGTCTACCTGGCCGCCGCCCGGGCGTTCGGAACCTCCGCCTACGCCCGGATCGGCCAGGAGACGCTGGCGTTCCTCGATCGGGAACTGCGCCACCCCGACGGCGGGTTCTACGCCACCCTCGACGCCGAGAGCCGCCCCCCAGCATCCAGACGCGACGGCGCGGACGCCTCGAGCGACGGGGAGTCCCGCACCGACCCCGAGCGCGAGGAGGGCGCCTTCTACGTCTGGACGCCCGACGAGGTTCGCGAGGCAGTCGACGACGAGACCACCGCCGCGGTCGCCTGCGACCGCTGGGGGATCGACCGCGGCGGCAACTTCGAGGGCGGGACGACCGTGCCGACGGTCGACGCGGCGGTCGAAGACGTCGCCGAAGCCCACGGCCTCTCGGTCGAGGCGGTGAACGAGCGCCTGATGGAGGCCCGCACCGCCCTGTTCGCCGCCAGGGAGGAACGCCCCCGACCCGCCCGCGACGAGAAGGTGCTCGCGGGGTGGAACGGCCTGGCGATCTCGGCGTTCGCCGCGGGGGCGCGCACGCTCGATCCCGGGCTCGCAGACGTCGCGCGCGAGGCGCTCGAGTTCGTCCGCGAGCACCTCTGGGACGCCGACGAGGGACGCCTCGCCCGGCGCTACAAGGACGGCGACGTGAAGGGCCCGGGCTACCTGGAGGACTACGCCTTCCTCGCCCGCGGCGCGTTCGACCTCTACCAGGCGACCGGCGACGTCGAGCCCCTGGCGTTCGCGCTCGAGCTCGCCCGGACCGTCGAATCTGAGTTCTGGGACGAGGAGGCCCGCACGCTCTACTTCACGCCCGCCAGCGGCGAGCGACTCGTGGCTCGCCCGCAGGAGCTCACCGATCAGTCGACGCCGTCGAGCCTCGGCGTCGCGGTGGGACTGCTGCTCGACCTGGCCCACTTCGCCCCCGACGCCGGGTTCGACGAGATCGCCGGGGCGGTGCTGGCGACCCACGGCGACCGCGTCCGGAGCAGTCCGCTGGAGTACGCCTCGCTGGTGCTGGCGGCCGATCAGCACCACCGCGGCGCGACCGAACTCACCCTCGCCGCCGAGGACGCGCCGGCGCCGTGGTGGGACGACCTCGCCGAGACGTACGTCCCCGCGGAGCTGCTGGCGCCTCGACCGGCGACCGAGACCGCGCTCGCGCCGTGGCTCGACGCGCTGGGACTCTCGGCGGCACCGCCGATCTGGCGCGGGCGCGAGGCCAGGGACGGCCCGACGGTCTACGCCTGCGCGAACTTCACCTGCTCGCCGCCGGAGTCGGACCTGCACGCGGCGCTGGAGTGGCTGGAGGACAACGCCTGAGAAGCCGGATCGGGGTCACGCTTCCCCCCGCCTCGGGCCGTCGATCTACGTCGAGTAACTCGACTCTGGATCGTCGACCTACGCCGAGTAACTCGACCTCGAGCCGTCGACCTACGCCGAGGCCTCGAGTTCAGCGAGCCGGCTCGCGAGGAACTCGGCGATGGGCTGGTCCTCCTGCTCGACGTAGCGGACCAGTTCCTCGCCGTCGCGCTCTCGCGAATCGCTCTGCTCGTCGCTCGAGCCGTCCGTCGCGCGCTGCGCCACGCGCTCGACTACGACCGTCGGGATCAACTCGATCTCGTACGCCTCGACCCTGGGGCCGATCTTGCTGCCGTCGTCGGCCTTCTCGACGGGATACTCCTCGATGCGCTCGGCGGGGACGCCCGCGGCCGCCAGGGCGGCGCCGAAGTCCGGGAGCTGGCCCTGGCAGTCGCCGCACCAGTCGCCGCCCCAGACCTTGAAGACGTACTCGTCGCGCCCGAGGACCTCGATGGCCTCGGCGTGGGCGTCGACGTCGTAGTCGGGGTTCGGTTCCATCGTCTCGAGATGTCCGTCGCTCATGTGCGCGGATTGGTGACCCACGGGCTTAACAACCGCGCTCGCGACGACCGTCCGACGTCGCCGTCGGCGTTGAGCTTCGCCGGCGCAGCGTCCCAGGAACGGTGGGCGGCCTTCCGCCGACGCCACCTGTTTATAGCCGGGCCGAGTAGCCCGCGGCGATGAACGCGAACGTCCTGGAGACCATCGGCTCGCCGCTGGTGGCGGTCGACTCGCCCGAGGGGACGACCGTGGCGGCGAAGCTCGAGACGAAGAATCCCGGCGGCTCGGCGAAGGACCGACCGGCGAAGTTCATGATCGAGGCCGCCGAGGAGGCCGGCGAGATCGAACCCGGCGACCGGCTGGTCGAGCCCACGAGCGGGAACACCGGCATCGGGCTGGCCGTCGCCGCGGCGGTGAAAGGTTACGACCTCACGGTCGTGATGCCGGGCTCGAAGAGCGAGGAGCGCCAGCGGATCATGCGCGCCTACGGCGCCGACCTCGAACTCGTCGACGGCGACATCAGCGCGGCCAAGGAGCGCGCCGACGAGATCGAACGCGAGGGCGCCTACCAGCTCCGCCAGTTCGAGAACCCCGCGAACCCCCGGGCCCACTACGAGACGACGGGCGCGGAAGTGCTCGAACAGGTCGGCGACCGCCGGATCGACGCGCTGGTCGCCGGCGTCGGCACGGGCGGGACCATCAGCGGGACGGGCAACCGCCTCCGCGAGGCGTTCCCCGACCTGGAGGTCGTGGCGGTCGAGCCCGCCGGCAACGCGGTCCTCTCGGGAGAGGAACCCGGCCAGGACAACTTCCAGGGGATGGGGCCGGGGTTCGTCAGCCCGAACCTCGACGTCGACCTCATCGACGACGTGGAGCAGGTCACCATCGAGGAGGCCGAGGACGAGTGCCGTCGGCTCGCCCGCGAGGAGGGCATCCTCGTCGGCCAGTCCAGCGGCGCCTCGAACCTCGCCGCCAAGCGCGTCGCCGCCCGACTCGCCGACGCGGGCGTCGCGGACCCGCTGGTGATCACGGTGTTCTGGGACAGCGGCGAGCGCTACATGTCGACCGGGATGTTCGACGTCGAGGAGTGAGGCCGCGGCGCAGTTCTACACTTCGAACTCGTCCTCGGTGACCCGGACCGTGACCGTCTCCTCGACCTCACGGAGGTCGTACTCGGGGAGGTCGCCGTTCGTCCGCGCGACGTACATCGGCTCGACGAGCCGGTCGTCGACGACGCCGTAGACCGTCAGGTAGCGGTCGGTCGCGTCGACGGGGACGGTCTCGTTGCGGACCGCGGTCGCGAGTCGCCGGGAGAGCCACTCGGTCTCGGAGACGCTCGGCTCGAGCACCATGGCGAGGTCGGCGTAGCGGACGAGATACCAGTTCAGGTCGTTCAGCAGCGAGACGGCGGCGCCGAGGCTGACCGTCTCGACGGCCAGGGAGTTCGCGAAGGGCTCGCGGAGGTCGTACGTCGACAGGGCGGCGCGGGCGGTCTCCCGCGAGAGCAGCTCGTAGCGGAGGGTGACCTCGTCCGTCCCGACGATGCAGACCCGCGTCATGCTCGTCCGAACTGCCGGGACCGGCAAAGCGGTTGTGGTTGTCGCCGGGTCGCCCTCTCGACCGCCGTCGAACTCGCAGGTATTTACGTTTCGGCGTGCCTGCACATACCATGCCGACGATCGAGATCTCCGACGCGCAACTCGAGGCGCTCGAGGAACTGCGGACGCACATCGCGGCGGAACACGTCGGGCCGTACGGCCACGTCCGGTTTCAAGAGGTCGTCCAGTTCCTCCTCGATCGCCACGAGTCCGGGAGCAGCGCCGACCGGGAGGCCGCCCGCGCCATGGCGCGGGACCTCCTCGCCGATCGGTCCTACCAGCAACTGCAGAGCCTGGCGGCCGCCATGGACGGCGTCGAACCCGGTGGAAAGGCCCCCGACTTGCGCGACCGCCTCGTCGAGGCGGCCGTCGAGCGGTTCTTCGGGGACGACGGCCCGACTGCGGCGGGGGCGGAGTCGTCGGAGAGCCACCCACCATCGGACGAGTCGTCGAACGGGGACGATTCTGCCAATCGGGACGAACCCGACCCGGAAGGGCACGGTGAATCCGACGACGCCGGCGACGAGACCGACGACCGACGCGGGACCCCGGAGACCGACGAGGGATCTGACGACGGCCCGGCCGACCAGGGGGCGTCACGCCTGGAGCGGATGATGGGCTTGCTCGATCGCCACGCCGACGCCTGGGAGGAGACGGACGGCGAGGAGGGCAAGTACGCCGTCACGTTGCCCGACGGGTCCGTCGAGAGCGTTCGGACCAAAGACGACGTGCGCGCGCTGCTGTTCAAACACTACGACTGAACGTCGCAACCACTACGACTGAACGTCACAAACACAAGGACTGAACGTCGGTTCGGACCGTCCCGCCGGTCGACGGGCGGATCCCTCCGTCCGGGTTGGCGGCCCGGGCAGGTTCTTTGTAGGGGGACGTAGACAGACGGATATGGAGTGTCCTCGCTGCGGGGGTGTACTGACGACGTTCACGCTTGGCGAGGCCCGGGCGGTCGTGTGCGAGTCCTGCGAGTACGTCGGCGTGCCGATCGACCACCAGCCGCCGCCGGGCGAGGAGGGTGAATCCTGGGACGAGGTGCTCGAGCGCCACCGCCGACGCGCGAAGCGGTCCACGGAGAACCGCAGCGACGACGGACCGTCGGAGACCTCCGACGCGACCGGGGATCGAACCGGGAACGGGAGCTGAGTTGCCCGGAGGGGAGGTCAGTCCTCGCTTTCCTCGGCGACGGGTTCGGCCTCCGCGGCGTCGGCCTCCGGGTCGGTGGCCCCGGTGTCGGCGGGTGGCGTGCCCTCCTCGGAGCGGGCCGCGACGAGCGACCCGCGGGCCACGCTGTACATGGGCTCGCGTGCTCGCCTGACCCCGCTGATCGAGAAGGGGATGTTCGACTCCTCGAGGCGCTCGCGGAACAGCTCTTCGAAGCCGTCGGGCGTCGAGGTCCCCCCGGTGACGACCACCGGTACGTCCAGGTCCTCCTCGACGTCCTCCTCGTCGACTTCGCGGACGATGTTCTCGATGACGTAGTCCAGCAGGTTGTCGTAGTAGATGGACAGCGCGCCCTCGATGCCGCCGACGTCGCTGGTGAAGTCGAGCGCGAAGTCGTCCTCCTTCACGGAGGTGACCTTGTCGACCGGCGTCCCCGTCGCCTGGGCGGCCTGTTCGTCGATCCAGTCGCCCCCGCGGGCGATGGAGAAACGCATCACGGGAACCGCGTAGTAGGCCAGACAGACGTTGGTCATGCCCGCCCCGAAGCTGATACCGAGCCCCATGAAGTCCTCGTTGGCGAGTTCGGCGTAGATGACGGCCATCCCCTCGTTGATCGGCTCGGGATCGTAGCCCATGTCCCCGAGGATGGACTCCAGGGTCTTCTGGTGGTACAGGGTCGTGAGTTCGGAGTCCATCGGGTCCGCGGGCGTCGAGAAGAACAGCGTCTCGCCCTCGTAGGCGGGTTCGCCGACGACCTGTTCGATGATCAGTTTGATCATCGGAATGGCGGACTTCTCGTCGCTCGAGAGGATGCCGTGTTTCATCGGCCGGCGCGTCTCGGTGTTGAAGATGTTCGCGAAGTTGAGCGCGTCGTCGCCGACGACGTACACCTTGTCGTCTTTCTTGATGTGTAACACCTCGCTCCGGGTGAGCATCTGCTCGGCCATGTCGCTGTACTCCAGCTCCACGAACGAGTTGCGCTGCTGGACGAAGATCGTCTCTCCCCCCTCCTGCCTCGCCGAGAGGATGTTCATGGTACCTACGTCTAGTCCCTTTGCCATGGCTGCAAATGTTGCCCCTGGGGTAATAAATCGATATCCCACCAGACAACAATTTGATACGTTTCGGGGTGGCCGCTCCCGGCGGTCTGAAATCGCGACGAGAGGCGGCCGGAGGCTGTCGACAGTCCATTCGAACGTGTATCGCGCGTCGCGTGGGGTATTCGGGACCGCACCCGACGACCGGCCACCTCACCCGCTGAATCGCTTCCGGAGGCTGGCGGCCCACCCCTTGAACCGTCCCACCGGGCCGACGTCGCCCTCGACGTCCTGGGCCTGCCGCTCCCGGAGTTGCCTGAGCGCGTCGGTCTGGTCGTCGGTCCCCTCTCCGGTCGCCTGTTTCCTGTTGCCGCCGCGGAGTTTGCCCAGTTGTGTGACGGCGTTGTCGACGTCGCTGCCGGCGGCCCGGCTCTCGTTGGCGCCGACCCGGTCGAACCCGGACCGATCGAGTTCCTCGTCGTCGATCCGGAGTTTCAGCCGCTTGGTGTCGTCCTTCTCCACCCCGCCCCAGGAGAGTTCGGAGTTCGCCATCGCCTCCTCGATGTCGCCCCTGACCTGTTCGTCGGACACCGCCTGGGCCTCGCTGGCGGACCCGGAGTCGGACGCCGTCGGTTCGGGCGCGGAGCGCGAGATGTACGTCGACACCAGGGCGGCGCCGACGGCGGCCGACGAGAGGACCACTGCGAAGGCGTACACCGAGACGCCGGTCGCGGTGGCGTCGGAGCCGCCGACGTTCCAGTTGTACGGATAGTTCGCCACGAACAGGCCCACGGCGACCAGCCCCACGAGCCAGCCCAGGATGCCGACGTAGCGCGCGCGTCGATCCACCGGCAGGAGGACGACGATCCCGAGCAGGAACGAGGGGAGCCCGAGCATCGTCAGCGAGATGGCGACTTCACGGAGTTGCCAGTAGATGTCGCCCGAGGGGGGGAACGACCCGCTCCAGAGAAAGATCCCCATTCCGACCGCAGCGCAGGCAACGCCGGCGAAGAACAGTCCGAACCCGGTGTAGACGGTCCGCAGTTGGTCGGGTTCCCCGAGGTAGCGTCGGTACAGGTTCAGGAGCCACGTGGTCACGGCGTCGTACTCCCCGTCCCCCGATCCCTCGTCGGTCATGTGCGAACGTATATCACGCACCGTTAAGACTGTTGGCACCAACCGGTCGGATCCACCGTCGGGGGTTCGAACCCGCGGGAGCGCTCGAATTCGAACGGCGAACAGGTATATCCCTTCAGGATTCTAACAACTGATAGATGGCTGCCCAGGAGCGGACAGAGCGCCTGTCGACCGGGATCGGTCCCCTGGATCGGCACCTCGACGGCGGGATCTTCCCGGGGAGCATCGTCGCCCTGATCGCCCCGCCGGAGAGCCAGAGCGAGCCGATCATCCACGCGACGATGCGCCAGCGACCGTCGACGTACGTGACGACCCGGCGCGACGAGACCGCCGTCGAGAGCGACCTCCATCGGTCGCTCCCGCCGGACGTGGAGTACGAACTCCACTACGCCGAGCGCGGGAGCCAGCTCGCGACGGTCGCGAGACAGATCGAGCGCCTCGAGGAGGAACAGAACCTCATCGTCGACGTGATCGACCCGCTCGAGGACAACGACGACGCGACCCACTACGAGGAGCTTTTGAACGACCTCAAGACGCGCCTGCTGGAGACCGGCAGCGTCGCGCTACTCCACTGCGAGTCCACCGAACAGCCCTCGGAGAACCGCGATCGGACCCAGACGTTCGCCGACGTGGTCTGGGACCTCTCGATCGAGGTGAACGGGACCGACCTCGAGAACCGACTGGCGGTCCCGAAGTTCCGCGGCAACGAGATCGTCGACGAGACGATCAAGCTCGAACTCGGCCAGGACGTCTCGGTCGACACCAGCCGCGACATCGCCTGAGGGTCGGGGTGACCGTCGGGGCGGCGGTCGACGCGACGGCTGCCGGCGTCTCGGCCCCGTTTCAGAAGGTCGTGAGTTCGCCGGCGATCACGCGTTCGGTGACGTCGGTGACAGCTGCCAGTTCCTCGTCGATGATGGCGACCACCTCGTCCTCGATCTCGCCCAGGGCGATCCCCGGCTCGGTCACGATGTGGGCGTCGGCGACGTGCGGGCGGTCGATGGGCCGCCCGATCTGGCTCAGCAGGCGGATGCGCATGTCGCGGATGCCGTCGACGTCGCGGACGACCGCCTCGGCGATCTGCGTCGAGAGGAGGTTGTAGATCTTCCCGATGTGGTTCACGGGGTTCTTCCCGGAGGTCGCCTCCATGCTCATCGAGCGGTTCGGCGTGATCAGCCCGTTGGCCCGGTTGCCCCGGCCGACGGAGCCGTCGTCGCCCTGCTCGGCGCTGGTGCCCGTCGAGGTGAGGTAGATCGACCCCTCCTCGTAGTCGTCGGCGGTGTTGACCTCGACGGTCACCTCGCGGTCGGTGTAGACCGCGGCGAGCTCCTCGACGAACTCCCGGACGCCCGTGACCGCGGCGTCGTACGCCTCGAGGTCCGCGACGTACCGGTCGACGACGGCGGCGGCGACGGTGATGTCGATCTCGTCGCCCTCGCGCTTGCCCATGATCTTCACGTCAGGCCCGAGTTCCGGGTGGTCGGCCGCGTAGGTGGTGTTCAGTTCGCGCTCGGCGTTGTAGACGATCTGCTCGGTCTCGGTCAGCGGCGCGTGGCCGACGCCGAAGCTGGTGTCGTTGGCCATCGGGACCGTCGCGCCCTCCTCGCCGAAGACCTCCTGCAGGTCGCCCGAGCCCTCGCCGAGTTTGACGTCGACGACGACGTCGGTCCCGACCGACAGTTCGGGGACGTGCTCGGAGAGGTAGTCGCGGGCGGCCTCGAGGGCGGTGCGCTCGACGGGGATGCGCTCGCCGCCGTATCGGCTCGTCGCGCGACCGGTGATCAGGATGTAGATGGGTTCGACCACCTCGCCGCCGCCGAAGGCCGGCGCGGACTCGCCGGCGACCAGCTGGGTCTCGTCGGTGTTGTAGTGCAGCACCTTCCCGACGCGCTCGATGTAGAGCTGCGAGAGCGCACGGGAGACGCTCTCGGCGATCCCGTCGCAGATGGAGTCGGGGTGGCCGATCCCCTTCCGCTCGACGATCTCCACTTCCTGGTCGTCCACCGCGTCGCGCTCCAGCGACTGGACGCGGATGTTCCGGTCGGTCATTACCTCGGGCTATGCGAGGGGGGCTGCTATAACTTGCGGAAACCTTTATCGTCGCGAGAATTACCGCTGGGCATCTAGCAGCAGCCCCAGGTAGGAGGTCCGGATCTGCGCGCCCGGGTCGAGACCGAGGTCGCGGAGCACGTCGTAGGCGCCCTCGCGGACCGGTTCGACCTCGGTCTCGGCGGCCTCTCGTTCGACCTCGACGAACTCCCCCAGGTCGGCCAGGGCGTCGAGCGTGACGGTGTAGCCCCGGAGTCGGAAGCGCTCGCGTTCCTTCTCGACGGTCGCGGCGGGTTCGAATCCGAGCCCCCGGAAGACGGCGTCGAGTTCCTCGCCGTCGTCGACGGCGGTCTCGTGCTCCTCCCGGGTCTTCGAGGCGGCCTCGATCAGGGGGCCCTTGTAGGTCACTCGCGCGCGCGAGTGAGACTCGGTCCCCGCGGACCCGTCCAGATCGGTCTCGCGGCGGATCCGCAGCACCTCGTCCGTCTCGGCGAAGTCCCGGTGTGGGGCGTCGTAGTAGGTGTCGACCTGGCGGACGCCGCCAACCGGGTCGGCGCCGAGGTCGGCCAGTCGCTCGCGGACGCGCTCGTGATCGGCGCGGACCTTCACTTCGACTTCGTACATGGACGGGCCATCGACCGGCGGCACAATAGGCCTCCCGGACCCGCCCGGGGCAACGACTTTTGGCCTCACGCCCGACGGTAGGGGTATGCTCGCACGCCGACGCTACCTCCGTCTCCTCGTCGGGGGCTCGGTCGCGACCGCCGGCTGTGCGGGTCGCTCCGGCGGTGGCGGCCCGAGCCTGACCGTCGCCGGCGACTCCGACCTGTCGATCGGTGCCGACGCGTTCGACGACGGGGCGGCCATCCCGGAGCGCTACACCTGCGACGGCGACGGCGTCAACCCGGCCCTGACGGTCGACGGCGTCCCCGCTGACGCCGAGTCGCTGGCGCTCGTCGTCGACGACCCGGACGCCGGGGACCAGCCGTTCGTCCACTGGCTGCTGTGGGGCCTGCCGCCGGACGTGGGGACCGTCCCCCGGGGCGTCGCGACGACCGAGACCGTCGAGGCCCTCGGCGGCGCCCGCCAGGGGACCAACAGCGCCGGGAAGATCGGCTACGTCGGGCCGTGTCCCCCGACCGGGGACGGCCCCCACACCTACCGGTTCCGGCTCTTCGCGCTCGACGCCGACCTCCAGGTCGCGGCGGGCGCCAAGCGGGGTCCACTCGCGGAGGCGATCAACGATCACGCCCTCGCCGACGCGCTGCTGACGGGGACCTACGAGCGCGAGTGAGGGGTCGGGAAGCGCCCATCCGGGCGGCTGTGCGAGCCGCCCGTGAAACGTTGTATCAGGGCGGACGAGAGGTCCGCCCGTGAAACGTTGTCCTTAAGAGTTGTACGCCAGATGTTGTAACTATGAGTGAAAACGAGCAGGCCGAGGAGGACGTCTCCGAGGAGGCCGCCGAGGAAGAGCAAGACGGAATCCAGGACGGTGACTTCCTCCGTCTGTCGTACACGCTGCGCACGGTCGATGACGGGCGCGTCGTCGACACGACCGACGAGGAGATCGCCGAGGAGAACGACCTCGACACCGAGGAGTACGAGTTCGAGCCCCGCATCATCATCGTCGGCGCCGGCCACGTCTTCGAGGCCGTCGACGAGGCGCTGATCGGGAGCGAGCCCGGCGACGAGGGGTCGGTCGAGATCAGCGCCGAGGAGGCCTTTGGCGCCTACGAGCCCGACCAGGTCCGCACGGTCGCGGCCTCGAAGATTCCCGAGGACGACCGCTACCCCGGCGCGCACGTCCAGATCGACGGCGAGTCCGGCCACGTGGAGACGATCGTCGGCGGGCGCGCCCGCGTCGACTTCAACCACCCGCTCGCGGGCGAGGACCTCGAGTACGAGTACGAGATCCTCGAGGTCGTCGAGGACCGCGAGGAGCAGGCCGAGGGGCTGCTCGGGATGTACCTCCAGCAGGTCCCCGAGGTCTGGATCGAGACCGACGAGGTCGAGGAGGAACAGGTCGTCGAGCCCGAGGAGGGCGAGGAACTCGAGGAGGGCGAGGATCCCGAGACCGAGACCGTCACGGTCGAGAAGGAGACCCTCTACATCGAGGCGACCCCGCAGATGACGATGAACCAGCAGTGGATGTTCCAGAAGCAGCAGATCGCCCAGGATCTGATGCAGCGGCTGGACCTCGACCGGGTCATCGTCCAGGAGACCATCGACGGCGGCATGGGCGGCATGATGGGCGGCATGGGCGGCATGATGGGCGGCATGGGCGGCGGCGCCGAGGACATCGAGGACGCCCTCGAGGACGTCGACGTCGACGCCGACGAGATCGTCGAGGAGATCGAGGCGGAGGACCTCGAAGCCGAGGACCTCGAGGAGTAACGCCCGGCTGACCGACTTCTATGGAACGCGTCGACGACGTCAAAGTCGCCGTCGCGGCGGCCAGCGGCACGCTCGTTCTCGTCGGCGCCGGCGAACTACTGACCGCCGGCGGACCGCTGCTGAAGATGCTCCCGCTGTTCGTCTACTTCGCCTTCGTGCCGGTTCACGACCCCGAACGCGGCGGGTTCGACCGGGTTCGCACCTGGATCGGCGGGGTTGCGCTGGTGACGCTGGCGGCGCTGGCCTGGCTCGCGGTCTGACCGTCGCGTCGACAGGATCGAGTCTTCCTCAGGCGATGTCGCGGCTCGTGTCGATGGTGACGCCCTCGGTGAGCTTCAGCTTGATCGGCTCCTCGAGCGCGCGCCCGCCGCGGAACTTCGGGACCGCCAGGCGGTTGACGATCTCGGAGCTGGTGACCTCGGTGTGGAGGTCGAAGACGATGTCGGCCATGTGCTGGCTCAGGTCGCGGTTCTCGGGGATCGACTCGCCTTTCATCCCGTGGAGGACGGCGACGCTCCCGGTGTTGACCATGTGGGTCTGGAGCTCGTTGAGGAACTCCCGGTAGCGCGTCCGGTTGGTCCGCTCCAGGGAGTCCACCACGTCGACGATGAGGTTCGCCTCCTCGGGGAGTTCGCGGATGAGCCGGTTGGCCCGGTCGAGCGCGGCGTCGCCGCCGATGTCGCGGACGGTCGGCCGGCCCACCCGCGTCGTCGACCGGGAGAAGGCGTCCCTGACGGCCTGGTCCGAGCGGACCGTCGTCAGGTAGAGGGTCCCCCGGGCCGCCGTCAGTTCGTAGAGGAACAGCTCCGACTGGCTGGCCGGATCGGCGGTCAGCGCCACGATGCTGCCGGCGGGGATGCCCCCGCCGAGCTGGCGGTCCAGGACGCTGACGCCGGTCGGGAGTCTGTCCGCCATGACAGAGGGTTACGTGCGGCATTCATAATAGCCCTTTGCCTCGGAGGACCGACACGATCCGCTCGTACGCGTCGCGGACGACCCGCGACTCGAGCACCGGCGGGCGCCCCTCCGGGACCGTCCCCAGCACCGGACAGCCGAGCAACCGCTCGACCGCCGGCGGCGACTGCCTTGTGCGGGCCAGCACCGCGCCGACGACCGGTGTGTCCAGCTGCCGGGCCATCGCGGCGGTCTTGGCGGCGTCGCGCAGCGCGGGCAGACAGAGCGTCGACACCAGGAGGACCCCGGTGGCGGCCCGGAGCGGCGCCGCTGCGTCGGGGCCGGCGCCGGCGGGGCAGTCCAGCAGGACCGCCTCGGCGCGTCCCCCCAGGCGCTCGAGGAGGGCGGGTCGGTCGTCCCGGGTCGGCGCGGGAACGAGGGTCACGCCGTCGGCGGTCGGGTGCGGGCGTGCGGCTCCGGGTTCGGGTCCCGGGGTGAGCGATCGGTCACCTGCGGTCGTCTCGACGCCGGCCATGGCCAGGAGGTTCGGCGCGTCCCGGTCGAGGTCGACCGCGAGGGCAGGTCCCGGCAGCGTCGTGGCCAGTCCCAGGGTCGTGGTCGTCTTCCCGCATCCGCCCTTGCCGCTTGCGATGGCGAGCATGGCCGTGGCTGGCCGCCTCCTCGGATTTGAAGGTGGGGACCGCCCGGCTCGAGACGAGGACCGCGCGGCTCAGTCGTTGCAGCAGCCGCCGGCCTCGCCGCCGAAGTCGACCGCCAGCGGGTCGGAGATAGCGTCGTTGATCGCGGTGAGTCGCTCCTGCAGGCGCTCCTGGGCCTCGAGGTACTCGGCCATCAGGGGCATCTCGTGCAGCTCTTCCTGGAGCTGTTGGAGCTCCTGGAGGTCCTCCTGGGTGGCGTTGCCGGTCTGTCGCAGCACCATGAACTCCTCGCGGGTCTGCTCGAACTCCTGGACCTTCTCCTGGGTCGGCTCGTCGTTCTCGACTCGCTCCTTGGCCGCCGCGAAGGCCTCGTACTCCGGGATCTGGGCGATCTGTTCGCCCAGCTCTCGACCGATCTCCTCGGGGTGGGTGGTCTCGACGCTCATGGTTCCGCCTTGGGCGGCGGGCACTTTAGGTGTGCCGGAGGCCGCGACCGCCACGCCCCGTGGGGTGTGTTACCGTGCAAAGGCTTAGGGGCCTCCGAACCCTTCTCTGACCGATGGGCCTCCTCGGGCGGGAGCCGTTCTCGCGGTCGCTCCGCCGACTCGACAGCCGGGGCTTCGTCGCGTTCGTCGCCGCGCTGTACGACGCCCGCGAGACGGTCGCCCGGGTCGAGGGCTCGAGGATCCGCCTCGGCGACGGTCGGACGGTCGCGTGCCTGCACCGGGGGCCGATCCGCGCCCGCCTGGCCGGTCCGCCGCGGGTCCCGGAGGGCGCAGACGTGGTCGTCAGCGCGAGCGCGAGCGATCGATCCCGGGCCCAGGCGGTCGAACGCGGGGCGCGCTACGTCGGCCCGCGTCGGCTGCGCTCGCTGTTGCTGTACGGGATCGATCGGGAGGTCGCCGAGACGCTGTGCCGGGAGCACCTGGGTCGACCGCTCCCCGTCGAAGATCTGAGAGACGGCGCCGACGACGCGGACCGCCCCCGGGGCGTCGACCGTTCCACCGGGGGGCCGGGCCGCGGGTCGCGGGTACTCGCCGTCGGGCTGTCGGTACTCGTCGTCGCCGCCGCGGTCGTGGTCCTGCTCGGCGGCCCGGCGCTGGTCCCCGACGCCGATCGGGCCCCATCTGCTGGGGGCGCTGGCGTCGGCGGGGTCGTCGGGCCGACCGGCGCGGGGATCGCCGCCGCCAGCCCGCCCGAGAACGAGAGCGTCCCCTATCCGCCGGGGGTCGACGTGGACGGGGTCCGGGACGCGAGCGCGCTCGCCAGCGCCCACCGGCAGGCCGTGGCGAACCGCTCGTACCAGCTCCTGCTCCGCGGCCACGGCGACGTGCGGTCCGTCCGGCCCTGGCCCCCCGGCGTGTACCTCTACGCCGGAGCGCCGCGCTGGGCGTCGCTGCGCCAGCGCATCTCCGTCGAGCGCCCCACGGTGTACCGGTCGCGGCTCACCGGACTCCACGGGAACGACTCCGGCGGCGACATGGTCGTCGTCGACGACTACGCCGACGGCCGGGCCGTCTACCGCCGCTACGGCGGGAACGCCACCCCGAAGTTCGTCCGGGTGACCAACCGGGACGACCTCGTCGGCTACGCCGCCAGCGAGTACCTCATTCGGTTCCTGTCGACCTCCGAGACGCGCGTCGAGCGCCTCAACGAGAACTGGTTCCGGATCGTCGCCACCGGCAATCCGTTCTCGATCTCCGACCCGATCCGAAGCTACAGGGCCGTCGCGGTGGTCTCCCGATCGGGGTTCGTCTCGCGCCTGTCGGTGTCGTACGAGCGACCCGTTCCGTCCGAGAGGTCCGACTCCGACACGCCCGGAAATATCTGGCAGGGCCGCTCGCTCGCCGACCCTCCCGCGCGCGAAACCGAGTTCAGCTTCGAGTACAGCGACGTGAACCGGACCGAGGTGCCGCGGCCCCCCTGGTACGAGGCGGCCCGGAGTGCGGTCGGCGCCGGCGCCCACCCCGCGGGCCTCGAGGTGTCCCGCGGACCCGACGGGAACGTGAGCGGGTCGGTGAGGCCCGTCGCCCTCGCCGAGACCCACGGCGCCGCCGCCCGCGACCGATCGTACGAGTGGCGGGTCAGACAGCGGGGGGCCACGAGCGTCGGCCTCGTCGACGGGCGCTGGGAGTACCTCCGGAAGACGGCGGTCCTCGAGACCGACAGCCGCTACTCCTACCAGGTGATCGGGGTCAGAGGCGGCGATGGCACCCCGGTCCCGGTGGAGTACCGTCTCTACGCCGACGGCGACCGGCGGTACTGGCGGCTCGACGGCGGCGTCGGCGCGCCACCCGTCTACCGCGAGACACATCTCTCCCCCGACCCCCGCGACCCGTTCGCGGGCATCGCCGAGCAGTACGTCCGGCGGTACCTCGCCGCCAGCGACGTCCAGGTGCGCGTCGTGGGGGACTCGGAGCCGACCGTCCGCTACCGGGTCGTCGCGACCGGGCGCCCGAGCGAGATCGACGACGCGGCGACCGACTACCGCGCCGTCGCGAACGTCACGGCGGACGGTTTCGTCCGGTCGCTGGCGGTCTCGTACCTGCGCGACGGACCAGACGGGCCCCAGCGAGTGACCGTCGGCTACGAGTACGACCGCGTCGGGAACGCGACGGTCGTATCGCCCGACTGGTACTGGGCAGCCAGGACCGCGACCGGGACCTGACCGGTCGGGCGTCGACCGTCAGTCCAGTCGCTCCCGGACGAACCCGATCAGGTCCCCGAGTTCCGCGGGTCCGATCCCGTGGCCGACGTCGTAGACCGAGAACGCGACCGCCGCGCCCAGTGCCCGGAAGCGGTCGGCGGCTCGCTCGACGCGCTCGGGCGGGATGATCCGGTCGGTGGCCCCCGCGGCGAGGAACACCGGTTTGTCCTCGACGCCCTCCGGGGACCGGTCCGCGTGGGACGCGGGGAGGTAGCCGTGCAGGCCGGCGATCCAGTCGTACGCGCCGGGGTCTTCCAGCAGCAGGCCCATGCTGAGCATCGCCCCCATGCTGAACCCCAGCAGGCCGAGTCGGTCCGGGTCGAGGTCGTAGCCCTCGACGGCCCCGTCGATCGACTCCCGGACGAGGTCGAGACTGCGGCGGTACTCCTCGGGGTGGGGCTGGCTCTCGTGGAGCCCGTCCGAGGCGTCGATCTCGTACCAGCGGTAGCCCTGCCCGATCGGGTCCGGGGCGCGGAGGCTGACCGCCGCCAGTTCGTCCGGCAGCCGGTCGACGACCGGGAGCAGGTCCCGTTCGTCGGCGCCGCGACCGTGCATGACGACGACGGCGGGGGCGGGGCCGTCGGCGGGGGCGTCCGGTTCGACGTAGACGTGCTCCAGCGGGAGCGATACCATGTCTCCCCGTGGACGGCCCTGACAGTCAACTCTTCCGGAGCGGTCTCGGTCGTCGCGGGCGAGCGCGGGTCCACAAGCGCGGAGATTAAACGTCCCGGCCCGC
This sequence comes from Haloferacaceae archaeon, assembly GCA_042216345.1. Taxonomy (GTDB): domain Archaea; phylum Halobacteriota; class Halobacteria; order Halobacteriales; family Haloferacaceae; genus JBDGUA01. The sequence goes on along the minus strand of JBDGUA010000001.1, from coordinate 27,332 downwards.
TACACCGGTCCAATGAGCCAGGACGCCGCCACCGAGGGCGACCTCCGCAAGACGGGGATGTCGCTCAAACACGACCGGGAGTGGGACTACGAACTCGAACGGATCCTCGACGCCATCGAGGAGCGCGACGCCGCCCGGGTCGGCCTCCAGTTCCCCGAGGGGCTCAAGCGCCGCGGCCCGGCGGTCGCCGACGACCTGCGCGAGCGCGCGCCCGACGACGTCACGTTCATGCTCTCGGGCCAGCCCTGCTACGGCGCCTGCGACCTCGACACCTACCTGATGCGCCGGACCGACGTGTTCGTCCACTTCGGCCACTCCCCGATGAAGGAGTCCGAGAAGATCATCTACGTCCCGCTGTTCTCGAACGTCGACCCCTTCTCGATCATGGAGGACGCGCTGTCGGAACTCGCGGCGCCCGAGGAGGACGACGAGGTCGGTCTCGTCACCACCGCCCAGCACATGAACCGCTTCGAGGAGATGTACGACTGGCTGGAGGAGCGCGGGTACTCGGTCCACACCCGCCGCGGCGACGACCGCCTCACCCACGAGGGGCAGGTCCTCGGCTGCAACTACGCCAGCGCCGACGTCGACGCCGACCAGATCCTCTACGTCGGCGGCGGGAAGTTCCACCCCCTCGGCCTGGCGATGGAACACCCCGAGAAGACCGTGGTCATCGCCGACCCCGTCAACAACGTCGTCACGGAGGCCGACGCCGAGAAGTTCCTCAAACAGCGCTACGCGACGGTCCACAAGGCCATGGACGCCCAGACGTGGGGCGTCATCTTCTGCACCAAGATCGGGCAGGGGCGGATGGATCAGGCCGAGGCGATCATCGCCGACAACGACGACGCCTACCTGATCACCATGGACGAGGTGACGCCGGACCGCCTGCGCAACTTCGGCTTCGACGCCTTCGTCAACACGGGCTGTCCCCGCATCACGACCGACGACGGCCCGCAGTTCCACAAGCCCGTCCTGACGCCCGGCGAGTACGAGATCGCCGTCGGCAACAAGCCGCTGGACGAACTCGAGTTCGACACCTTCCACGGCACCTGGTAAGTCGATCCGGTCGCCGTCCCTTCTGACTCGATCTCGCTTCTTCTGACTCGCGGTCGTCCCTCCTCACTCGCTGTCGTTCCTCCTCACTCGTCTCCGGACCCGCCCCAGTCCCAGCCGTCGTCGTCCCCGTCGCTGTCGACGCCGGTCGCGCGCTCGACCCACTCGACCGCCTCGGCGGGCGTCGCGACGGACTCCACGCCGGCGACGTCGTGGGTCGACAGCCCGGCGATCGGTCGGTCGTAGACGCTCGCGTAGCCGATCTCCGAGAGGGTGCCGCCGTCGCCGCCGATCGCGATCACGGCGTCGCCGTTCAGCACGACGAGCGCGTTGCGGCCGTGCCCCAGCCCCGTGGCGACGACCGTGCCGACGTAGGGGTTGGCTTCGCGCCTGTCCTCGCCGGGCAGGATGCCGATCGTATCGCCGTCTCGTTCGACGGCGCCCCGGCAGACCGCCTCCATGACGCCGCCCCTCCCGCCGCAGACGATCACGTGGCCCCGGTCGGCCAGCAGGCGCCCCACGTCGCGGGCCGCGGCCAGGTCGTCGCTGTCGGCGTCGCCGCCGCCGATGACGCTCACTCGCATGGTGGAGGGGCGGCCCGCGGGCTGAAAAACCTCACCCAGGTGGCCCGCACACGACCGCTCGACCGACTCAGGCCCGGTCGAGGATGGTCTCGGCCAGTTCCGGGAGGAACTCGGTCACGTCGGCCCGGAAGGTCGCCGCGGCGCGGCGGTCGGCCTCGGTCCCCTCGTCGTTGACGAGGACCAGCGTCCCCCCGCGGGCGACCGAGGTGGCGATCGAGGCGCCCGGCTCGACCGCCAGCGAGGAGCCGAGCACGAGCATCACGTCGCACTCCTCGGCCAGACGCCGGGCCTCGCGCTCGGCCTCGCCGGGCAGGCGCTCGCCGAACAGCGTCACGTCGGGTCGGAGGATCCCCCCGCAACGCTCGCACAGCGGCGGGTAGTGCCCCTCGCGCGCCCGGGCGACCGCGTCGTCGGCGTCGATCTCCCGGCGGCAGCGCTGACAGACCGCCCGGGTGCCGTTGCCGTGGAGTTCGACCACGTGCTCGCTGCCGGCGCGCTGGTGGAGGCCGTCGGTGTTCTGCGTGACGACCGCGTCGAGCCACCCCTCCCGTTCGAGGTAAGCCAGCACCTCGTGGGCGACGTTGGGCTCGTGGCCTCCGTCGTACATCCGGTCGTGGAAGTCGACGTGGGTGCGCCAGAACCCCCGGGGATCGACCTGGAGGTTGCTGACGTGGTACTCGCCCAGGTCGAACCCGTCCCAGTTCCCGTTCCGGAAGTCCGGGACGCCGGAGGCGGTGCTCACCCCGGCGCCGGTGAACGCCACCGCCGTGTCGGCCCCGACGAACAGGTCCGCGACGAGTCCCAGCCGATCGTCCATGCGTAGGAGTACCCGTGCGGGGAGAAAAACCGCGCGGTGGGCGAGGGCCCCACGGGAACCGAGACCGGAGGGCGAGCCCTTCCCGGTCACTCCAGCACGGTCGCCGCGACCCGCGGGAGGACCTCAGTCACGTCCTCGTGGAAGACGTACGCCGCGGCGTCGTCGTGGGGCGTCGCCTCCAGGTTGACGATGGCGAGGGTGCCGTCGCGGGCGGCCCGCACCGGGAGGCCCGCGGCCGGCTGGACGGTCAGCGACGACCCCGCGGCGAGGAACACGTCGCTCGACTCGGCGAGGCTCCGGGCCTCGTTCAGCGCCAGCCGGTCGAGGCGCTCGCCGAAGAGCGTCACGTCGGGCTTGAGCAGGCCGCCGCAGGCCTCGCACTCGGGCGGGCGCTCGCCGTCGCGGACGCGCTCGACCACGCCCGCGGCGTCGACGCGGCGGTCGCAGTCGACGCAGACGACGCGGCTGCCGCTGCCGTGGAGTTCGACGACGCGGTCGCTGCCGGCGCGCTGGTGGAGGCCGTCGGTGTTCTGCGTGATCACGCCGTCGAGGTGGCCGGCGGCTTCCAACTCCGCCAGCGCCTCGTGGGCGGGGTTCGGTTCGACCTCGCCGACCCGGAGCGCCTCGCGCAACTCGAGGCGGTCGCTCCAGAACCCCGCCGGATCGGACCGGAAGCGGTCGTACTCGAAGTCCGCGGGGTCGAACTGCGTCTCCCAGATGCCGTCCGCACCGCGGAACGTCGGGACGCCCGATGCGGCGCTGATCCCCGCGCCCGTGAACGCCGCTGCGGTGTCGGCCTCGCGGAGTGCCCCCGCGAGCGCCTCGATGCGTTCGTCCATGGCCGACGCTGGCGGCCGGAGGGCCATAACGCGTTCGACCCGTCGAGGTCTACGGCCCCGACCCGGACCTTCTGCGAACAGGCGACGCGCTCCGCTCGCGGGACGGGTGGTCGCACACCCGCGGACCGTCCCGCGTCGATCGTCAGGTCACGGGGGGTCTGGTCCCGGCATCACTCATAAACCTCCGCCCACGACGCTTCGTCCGCAACGTGCGGTTCACGGCGCTTCATCAGCACCGCGCAGTCCACAACGCTTAGTCCCCGGCCGCGCGCAGGGTGGGACATGGCACACGAACTCGGTTCGAGCGACTGGGGCGACTGGCTGCCCCGGGCCGTCGAGGACGCCGATCCCGACGGCGTGGCGATCTGGTACCTCGGCTGCAACGGCTTCGTCCTGAAGGGGAGCGCGGGGACGACCGTCTTCGTCGACCCGTACCTGGGACTGGGCGACCCGCCGCGGACCGTCCGGATGGTCCCGGTGCCGTTCGATCCGACCGACGTCGCCGCGGCGGACGGGGTGCTGGCGACCCACGAGCACTCCGACCACGTCCACGGGGCGACCCAGGGGCCGATCCTCGCGGCCACCGGCGCGGACTACCTCGCGCCCGACGAGAGCATCGCCGTCACCCAGGCGGAACTGTGGATCGACCAGTGGGACATCGACGTCGACCAGTTCCGGGAGGTCGCCGGTGGCGACGCGCTCGAGATCGGCGAGTTCACGATCCACGTCGAGTCCACGAACGATCCCGACGCCGACCGGTCGGTCGGCTACGTCTTCGAACACGAGGCGGGGACGTTCTTCCACGGCGGCGACGCCCGCCCCGGATCGGAGTTCGAGGCGATCGGCGACCGCTACGACATCGACCTCGGCGTGCTGGCGTTCGGGACCAGCGGGATGATCCGCGACAAGCAGACGCGCGAACCGACCTACACGAAGTGGTACAGCGACGAGAACGAGATCGTCGAGGCCGCCGGCCAGCTGGAACTCGACCGACTGCTCCCGAGCCACTGGGACATCTGGAAGGGACTGACCGCGGACCCGACCGCGCTGCACGAGCACGCGCGCAGCTTCGAGTATCCGGAGCGCCTGGAGATCGTCGAGATCGGGGATCGGGTCGATCTCTGACCATCGCGTCACCGGCGGAACGCGGGAGGCGGCGGTACCGACCCCACTCGGCGGGCCGGCGCCGACCAGCGACCACCGCGGGGGCCGCCCGGCACGTCGCCTCCGGGATCGACGCCTCCGGTCCGCTGCGGACTGTCTGTCAAGTTTTCTCCCTGCGAAAACCCCCGTTCGTTTTATGTCCGCGGTAAGGAATGGTGACCTATGAGCCACGAGCGCGACGTCGACGACAGGGTGTCCATCAACAGGGGGGAGGTGACCGTCGAGAAGCGGTTCGAACTCGACGAATTCCCCGTTCCCGCAGTCACGTTCCGCGTCCGGTCCGAGAGCGACGACCCGGTCGACATCCGCCTGGTCGACGAGATCCCGGAGGACTTCCCGATGAGCGCCATCGGCTTCCACCCCGAGTTCGAGAGCGAGAATTGGACCGCCTACAAGGACCACCGCGTCGAGTTCGAGCGCACCCTCGAACCGGGTGAGGAACTCGAGACCGTCTACGGAGTCCGACTCGACCGCCCGGAGGACGCCGTCGAGTTCCTCCACGAGCCCGAACTCGCGGAGGTCGGGACCGACGGGGAGTCCGTCGACGAGATCCTCGGCGAGGACCGAAACAAGCCCGTCCGCGAGGTCCTGGCGGGCGATCGCGAGTCGCTCCCGGGCCTCTCCGGCGCGGGCAGCGGCGACGACGACGTCGCCGCGGCCATGGAAGAGGCGGCCGACACCGGAGGCCAGACGGCCGAGTCGACGGCGGCGGCGGAGGACGACCCCGAACCGGTCGGGCTCGAACTGGAGGATCCCACGACCGCCGCGGAACCCGAGGACGAAGCGGACGGCGACGTAGGTGCCGAAGAAGCGGGCGACGGCGCTGACGACGACGTTGGCGACGACGCTGACGACGACGACGTTGGCGACGACGCTGACGAGGCCGGAGACGACCAGGCCGCGGAGGGCGAGACCGAGATTGGAGACGACCAGGCCGCGGAGACCGAGATCGAGGTCGGAGACGCCGAGGCCGCGGAGGACGAGACCGAGGCCGCGGAAGTCCAGGACCACGCTACAGAACCCGCGGAGGACGACCAGGTGGCCGAGGCGTCCACGTCCGATCCGGAGCCCGCAGAGCCCTCGTCGGACGCGACGCCGGGAACCGCCGAGCGTCCTCCGGAGGCGCCCGCGCTCGGCGACGACGCGGACGCAGCCGAGGGATCCGACGACGGCGCGGCGGCGGTGGGGGACGGAGAGGCCACCCCCGGGGCAGAGGCGGAATCGACCGGGGCGGCCGACGCGGCTGGCAGAGCGGACGACCCCTCCGTCGCGCCGGGCCCGGGCGCCGAGACCCAGAGCGTCGCCGCCGCCCTCGCCCAGGAGCTCCGGGAGGGTTCGGTCCCGGAGGACGACAGGGAGGTGCTCCGGGAGGAACTGGACGTGGGAGTCCCCCGCAGCGTCGACGTCCGGATCAAGCGCCTGCAGTCGAACGTCGCCGACCTCGAGGCGTACTCCGGTGCCATGGCGGAGTTCCTCGACGAGGAGGGGACCGCCCGCGAACTCATCGAGGGGTTCCAGGCCGACGTCGAGGAGCTCTCGGAGACGGTCGCCGACCTGGAGGCCGACCTCTCGACCGCCGCCGAGGACCGGCGGGAGCTGTCGACCCAGGTGGAGGACGTCGAGTCGAGTCTGGCCGAGACCGCCTCGAGCGTCGACGTCCTGGACTCGGAGCTGACCGCGGCGGAGGACCGGGTGAACAGCCTCGACGAGGAGATGGGCGACGTCCGGGAGGACGTGGCCGACCTCGACGCCGACGTCGTCGACCTGGAGGAGCGCCTCGACGACGAACTTGCGTCGGTCCGGGACGACCTCGACGCGGCGGTCGACGACGTGCGCGGGGACCTCGACGACGAGATCGCGGACCTCCAGCGCGAGGTCGAGGACGCGCGCGCGACGACGCGGGACGACCTCGAGGAGATCCGCGGGGAACTCGCCGACGTCCGCGACGAGATGGAGGAGTTCCAGCAGTTCCGCGACCGCCTGAATCGGGCGTTCGGCGGGGGGATGGGTCGGGGCGGCGAGCAGAGCGAGGACCAGGGCGGCGAGCAGAGCGAGGACCAGGGCGGCGACTGACCGACGACGCACTTCTTCCGCGACGACGACGCACTTCTTCCGCGTTCCACGGCAGCGTCCCGTCCGAAGCGCAATCGGTTTAGCCGGCGACCCCCTGGTGACGACAATGACTGAGACGGTTCGCGTCGCCGTCCCCCGGAAGGGCCGGCCGCTCGAGGCGGTGCTGGAGCGGCTCGTCGCGGTGGGCGAGGCCGACGAACTCGCCGACCAGGTCTCCTCGACGCTACGCTACGAGAAGGCCGTCACGAAGGGCGACCAGACCGCCGACGCCGACGTCTACGAACGGCTCGCCGACTACAGCGACCTCGACGATCCGACGGCGCCGGAGTACACCCTCCTGCGCGACGACCGCCCCGGTATGCCCCGGCGCATCGTCTTCGACAGCGCGGTCGTCCCCGTCGACGGCCTCCAGGTGCAGCTCGTCGGGCGCGAGGAGCCGTTCCGGGCGCTGCGCACCCACGAGTTCGGCCTCGGCTTCGACAGCGCCGACCTCGTCCTCGAGGAGGTCGTCGAACTGCGCGAGGAGGGCATCGAGAGCATCGCCGACGTGAACGAGCGGATCGACCCCCGGGACACCGACGTCCGGGTGGTGACCGGCCTGGGCGACACCGTCCACCACACGCTGCTGGCGACCCCCGAGACGCTCCCGCCGAAGGCGTCGCTCGACCGCGGGTTCGTCGCCGACTACGCGGGCGACCTCTGCATCTCGCCGCGCTACGAGCGCCTCGTCGAGGCGGTCCTCGGCACCGACGCCATCGAGGACCTCTCGTTCGTCTACCCGCCCGAGGAGGTCGAGGAGGAGGCCGCCGTCGCGGAGGCCGGTCTCGGCGTCTACCTGACGATGACGGGCTCGACCGCCCGCGACTACGGACTGGTCATCGGCGAGGACCTCTTCCCGAGCGAGACCGTCCTGATGGAGAACGTCGCCGAGACGAGCCCCGCCGCCGACCGCCTGAAACGGCTGCTCGCGGCGGCGACCGAGGAGACGGCGATCCGGATCTGAATCGCGAAAAGGGGACCTCTTTTCCGGGCTACTCCAGTTCCATGAGCCCCGTCCGGCTCTCGTCGAGCCGGTAGGTCGCGTCCGGCGGCACCGAGATGGTGGTGTCGGTCGCCTCGACGATGGCCGGCCCCTCGATCACGTTGCCCGCCCTCAGGTCCGGCTCGGCGTAGATCGGCGTCGGCTCGAAGGACTCGCTGACCGTCCAGTAGACCTCGCGCTCGCCCGTGCGGGCGTGGCTCGGGTCCGGCCCCGCCGTCTCGTGGGTCGGCAGCGGCGGCGTCTCCCGGGGGGCGGTCCCCTTGAGCACGAAGTTCTCGACCTCGATCCCGCTCTCGGGCGACGTCGAGATGGGCGAGTAGGCGTCGGCGTACTCGGCCTCGAAGGCCTCGCAGACGTCCGCGACGTCGTCGGTGCCGCCGAGGCGCAGGTGGGGCGAGGCGACCCGGGTCACGTCGATCTGGCCGCCGTACTTCACGTCCAGTTCCAGCGAGAACTGGACGTCCGCGGGGTCGTGGCCCTCCCCCTCGAAGTCCCGGACCGCGCGCTCGCGGAGGTCGTCGACGACCTCGTTGAACCGCTCGACGTCGGAGAAGTACTCGCCCGACGCGGGGTCGAGCAGCGCGAGCGTCCGCGAGCGCTCGTAGATGTGGACCGCGTCCATGACGCTGGAGCCGAACGCCGAGAAGACCGACGCGTACGGGAAGGTGACGACAGTACCGATCTCGGCCGCGCGGGCGACGTCGGCGGCGTGGCCCGGGCCGGCGCCGCCGAAGCCGAACATGACGAAGTCGCGGGGGTCGTAGCCCTTCAGCGCGGTCTCCTTGTAGATGGTGTTGCCCATGTTGGCGTCGACGATCTGCCGGATCAGCGCCGCCGCCTCCTCGATCTCCATGTCGAGCGGCCCGGCGACCTCCCGGCGGATGGCCCGCTTCGCGCGGCGCTCGCTCAGGGACTTGTCGCCGCCGTGGAAGTTCTCCGGGTTGATGTAGCCGAGCACGAGGTCGGCGTCCGTGACGGTGGGCTTGCGACCGCCCTGGTTGTAGCAGGCGGGGCCGGGGTTGGCGCCCGCCGACTCGGGGCCGATCGAGAGCTCGCCCAGGTCGCTGTCGACGCTGGCGATGGAGCCGCCGCCCGCGCCGATGGACTTGGTCTCCAGCATCGCGGTGTTGACCCGCCAGCGGTCGATCACCGGTTCGCGGTCGTAGACGCGGGTCGACCCCTGGACGATGATCGAGAGGTCGAAGCTCGTCCCGCCCATGTCGGCAGCGACGACGTTCTCGAAGCCGTACTTCTCGCCGAGGTGGCCCGAGCCGATGAGCGCGGCGACGGGCCCGCCGTTGAACGTGTCGATGGCGGCGGTGCGGAACACCTCGGCGGTGCCGCCGGTGTTGTGGATCATCATCAGGGGCTGCTCGTAGCCGGCGGCCCGGAGCTTGTCGCCGATGCCGTACAGTTCGTCGACGAGGTTGCGGTGGAGGTAGGCGTTCAGCAGCGCCGTCATGGTGCGCTCGTACTCGCCGCGCTTGGGGTTGACCTCCGAGGAGAGGAAGACGGGCGCCGAGCCGAGGTAGGCGTCGGGGTACTCCTCCTGGATGATCTCGCGGACGCGCTGTTCGTGGGCGTCGTTGCGGAACGACCACCCCAGGCTGACGACGAACGCGCGCGCGCCGGCGTCGATGAGCTTCCCGACCTGCTCGCGGACGTGCGCCTCGTCGAGCGGGCGGACGACCTCGCCGTCGGCGTTCACGCGCTCTTTGACGGGCGCGGTCAGCTCCGGCGGCACCAGCGGTTCGGGCTTCTCCGCGCGCGCGACGTTGCGCTTCTCCTGGACCGAGAGGCCGTCGGACCACTGGCTGCCCCGCCCGATGCGCACGGTGTCCTCCCAGCCCTCCGTGACCAGCAGGCCCAGTCGCGTCCCCTGGCGCTCGATGAGGTCGTTGAGCGCGACGGTCGTGGAGTAGCGGACCGTCCCGGCCTCCGCGAGCAGGTCGTCGCGGTCGAGGCCGAGTTCGGCGGCGGCGCGCTCGACGGCGTTCAGAAAGCCCACCGAGAGGTCGTGGTCGGTCGTCTCGGCCTTCCCGGTCGCCAGGTTCGTCCCGTCGCGGCGGACGAAGCAGTCGGTGAAGGTGCCGCCGATGTCGACGTCGACGGTCGTGCGGTCCTCGGCGCTCATTCGGCCCCCTCCTCGGCCACGCCCTCGCGCTCGCGCAGCGCCTCGAGGTCGAGCCGGATGTCGTCGGTGATCGGGTGACCCGGCGGCAGGTACTCGTTCTCGACCATCGCGCCGCAGTCCGGGCAGTAGAACTCGACGATGCGGCACCACTCGGGGTCGGGCGCGAAGTCGTACTCCTCGCCGGTCGTCGCGCGGTGGACCTCCCGCGGGTCGCGCTCGGCGACGAGACAGCCCGCCTTGTAGTTCTCCGCGGCGTCGCCCAGGGCGGCGTCGCAGTGGCGACACACCCACTGCTCGGCGTCGAGGTCGACGTCGAGGTGTGGAGTCACCTTCGTTCTGGTCATTGTTACCCCGTGTGACGGTGGGGGATGTAAACCTGACGAGGGCGGAAAATAGCCTCCCGTCTCGCGCCGCGGTCCGGCCGATCCGGGTCGGCGCCAAACCCGCCGTAGCCGGGAGCTTTTTATCGTGAACATTGTAACCGCCCCACATGCTCGACTACGCGGAGATCAAACGCGACCTCCTGCGGTGGCTCCACCCCACGGAGGCGACGGCCGTCGAACGGGAGATGGCGTCGTCGCTGGACCACGGGGAGTTCGAAATCTACTCACACAAGCTCGACGCCGCGCTCGACGAGGCCCACGAGGTGTTCGTCCGCACGGGCATCTCGGCGATGCTGAAGTCGGGCGACGTCGTCGTCGGCATCCACAACGAACACGGCGACCTCGTGACCGCCTCCTGCGGGACCTACCTCCACGGCCCCATCGCCCAGCTCCCGGTGAAGTTCCTCATCGACCGCTACGTCGAGGGCGACGACGGCATGGACGTCGAGCCCGGTGACATCTTCTACTGCAACGAGGCGCTGGTCGGCGGGCTGCACAACCCCGACCAGATGGCGATCATGCCCGTCTTCAACGACGGGGAGCTGATCGCCTGGGCGACCGCGGCGCTGCACCAGGCTGAGACGGGGGCCATCGAGCCCGGCGGCATGCCGCTGTCGGCCCAGACCCGCTACGACGAGGGGATGCGCCTCACCCCCATCAAGATCGGCGAGGACTACGAGATCCGCCCGGACCTGATGGACATGATGACCAACTTCATCTCCCGGGCGCCGCGGATGCAGGAGGTCGACGTCCGCGCCCGCTGTACGGCGGTCGACAAGCTCCGCGAGCGGGTCATCGAGATCGCCGACGACACCGGCAACGACTTCGTCCGCGGGCTGTTCCGCCGGCTGGTCGACAACGCCGAGCGGGGCGCCCGCTCCCGGATCGAGGACTGGCGCGACGGCGAGTACACCGCGGTGGGTTTCTTCGACACCATCGGCCACACCGAGGGGCTGATGAAGGTCACCCTCACGCTCCGGAAGGAGGGCGACGGGATCACCCTTGACTTCGCGGGCACCTCGCCCGAGCGCGGGTCGTACAACACCTTCTCCCACGGCGTCGCCGCCTTCATGGCGACGTTCCTCTACCCCTACGCGTTCTCGGACATGCCGGTCTCGACGGGCGCGTTCGCCCCCTTCGAGATCGAGGTGCCCGAGGGGACGCTGCTCAACGCCAGCCCGGAGGCCGCGGTCTGCAACTGCGTCTACGTCGGCCGGACGGTCGTCGGCCTGTGCTTCGACGCCTTCGCGAAGATGCTCTACGCGACCGACCCCGACCGCATCGCCGCCTCGCCGACGACCCACTCCGGCAGCGGCTCGTTCCGCGGGACCAACTCCTACGGCATCACCGAGTCAAACACGATCACCTTCACGCAGAACACCGACGGTGCGGGCGCGCGCCCGGACAAGGACGGCATGAACGCCCACGGCTTCTTCTACTCGCCGTGGGGGAAGGCGCCCAACGCCGAGGACCGCGAGGAGAGCCGCATCTTCATGCACCTCGTGCGGAACCACCACGAGGACACCGCCGGCTTCGGCGAGCACCGCGGCGGCAGCGGCACCCAGTTCTTCGGCGCGGTCGTCAGCGACGACCCCGTGGAGATCAACTCCACGGGCAAGGGGACGCGCATCCCCCACGACACGGGCATCTTCGGCGGCTACGCCGCCACCGGCATGCCCGGCATCTCCGTGACCGACACCGACCTGCTGGAGCGCCTCGAGGCCGGCGACGACGTCCCGACGGACGTGCGCGAACTCATCACCGACCGGGAACTCGACGGCGACTACCACGTCGACCGGGTCAACCGCCAGACCCGGTCCTTCTCGAAGGGCGACCTGTTCGTCAACCTCTCCTCGGGCGGCGGCGGCATGGGCGACCCCCTGGAGCGCGACCCCGGGAAGGTCGCCGACGACGTCCAGGAGGGGCTGATCTCCGAGTGGACCGCCCGGCGGGTCTTCGGCGTCGAACTCGACGAGGGCACCGTCGACGAGGCGGCGACCGAGACCCGCCGGGCGGAGATCCGCGAGGAGCGGATCGACCGCGGGGTCCCCTTCGACGAGTTCACCGACGAGTGGGCCGAGGAGGAACCCCCGGAGGAGGCCCTGGAGTTCTACGGCCCCTGGCCCGAGGCGATCACGGAGAGCCGGGAGACGACCCGGATCGGCGGGCGACCGGGCCTCGCCGAGAGCGACGACTGAGGAACCGCGGCCGAACGACCGCCGCGACGGCGGCCCACCCGACGCCGCAGCGACACGCGATCGGCCACCACACCCGACCGACCACCACACCCGACCGACCACCACCACACGACCCACATGACGGAGACGACGATCAACATCGACGCGGGCGGAACGTTCACCGACGGCTTCATCACCGTCGGCGAGACCACGGTGACCTCGAAGGTGCCGACAACCGAGCACGACCTCACGGTCTGTTTCATGGACTGCATCGAGGCCGGCGCGGAGAAACTCGACACCGACCCGGCGGCGCTGCTCGGCGACGCTGACATGGTCCGCTTCTCGACGACGGCGGGCACCAACACGGTGATCGAGAAGACCGGCCCCCGCCTGGGGCTGCTCGTCACGGCCGGCCACGAGGACGACCTCTACGCCGAGGCGGGCCAGCGCACCGTCGCCGACAGCGTCCTCGACGCCGACATGGTCGAGGGGATCGACGAGCGCGTCAGCGAGGCCGGGGAGGTGCTCGAAGCGCCCGACCCCGAGGCGGTCTCGGCGGCGGTCAAGCGCCTGCAGGCCGACGGCGCGCGGCTGATCGTCGTGGCGCTGGCCAACGCCGACGCCAACCCGGCCAACGAGCGGGCGGTCAAGGCGGCCATCGACGACGCCTACCCGCGCCACTACCTCGGCGCGATCCCCACGCTGGCCTCCTTCGAGGTGACCGCCCGGCCCGACGACTACCGCCGGCTGAACACCGTCGCCGCCAACGCCTACATCCACCACACGATGAAGTCCTCGCTCTACAAGGCCGAGGACGAGGTGCGTGCGCGCAACTACGACCGGCCGCTGTTCGTCGGCCACTCCTCGGGCGGCGTCGCCCGCGTGGCCAAGACGGTCGCGCTCAACACCTACAACTCGGGGCCGGCGGCGGGCGTGCTCGGCGCGGCGGCGCTGGCCGAGCGCTACGACACCGACCTCGTCGCCGCCGACATGGGCGGCACCAGCATCGACGTGAGCCGGGTCGGCGCCGGCGGCGAGATCCCCCGGGAGCTCGGTCCCTCGATCGATGGCCTCCCGACCCACGTCCCCGCCATCGACGTGAACACGGCGGGCGCCGGCGGCGGCTCCATCGCCAGCGTCGAGGATGGCGCGGTGTCGGTCGGCCCGGAGTCGGCGGGCGCCAACCCCGGCCCCGCCTGCTTCGGTCGCGGCGGCACCGAGCCGACGGTGACCGACGCCGACGTCGTTCTGGGGCGGGTCAACCCCGACTTCTTCCTCGGCGGCGACTACGAACTGGAGGCCGACCGCGCCGTCGAGGCGGTCCGCGAGAAGGTGGCCGAACCCCTCGGCGTCGACGTCGAGGAGGCCGCCCGGCGGATCGTCGACCGGACGGAGGCCAACATCGCCGACGCCATCGACCGCGAGGTCGGCGCCGCCGACGCCATGGTCTCCTACGGGGGCGCGGGGCCGATGCACGCCGCCGGCGTCGCCGACCGCCTCGGCGTCGAACGGGTGATCGTGACGCCCCACTCGTCGGTGTTCTCGACGTTCGGCGAGTCCACGATGAACGTCGAACACGTCTACACGCGCTCGCTCACGGAGGGCGACCCGGAGGACCTGCTGACCGCGATGCGCGAGGAGGCCGAACGCGACATGCGCGCGGAGGGGTTCGACGCCGACGAGATCGAGTTCGGCGCCGACCTCCTCGTCGACGGGACGGGGCCGGCGGAGCGGCGCGAGCTGGCGGTGGCCCTGCCCGACGGCGGTGCCGGCGGCGAGCAGTACGGCGTCGACGCGGCCGTGCGGGAGGCGCTCGGCGACGACGCGTCGGCGGCGGCGACGCTGCGCCTCCACGCGGTCGGGCCGGCCCCCTCCCCCGAGTTCTCGGTCCACCCGCTCGGCGACGAAGACCCCGCGGCCGCCCGGGTCGACACGCGGGAGGTCGTCTGGGCCGACGGGCCCGAACCGACGGCCATCTACCGGCGCGAGTCCCTCGACCCCGGGGCCGTCGTCCCCGGGCCGGCGGTCGTCGAGGCGCCCGACACGACCGTCGTCGTGCCAGAGAGCCGCCGGTTCCGGGTCAACGAACTCGACCACGGACTGCTCGAACCGCAGTGAGGGCCGGAAGCGACCCGTCACACAGTTTTCCCGGGAGCGCACCCGCCACACCCCCCACCCTTTCCGCATAGCGACGCGCCGCCCCGGCCAACGAATCGTCGGCGTATCTCCCTGTGGGGCGACGATTCGTCTGTGCCCCGGCGGGGATTGCGCAATGTTGTCACTTCTCGCAACGTTTATCATTGATCGTCGGCCTTTCCGAGACGTGATGGCATGTGACTGCTGTTCAGGGGTGAGCGCATGGCAGCGAACCTGACGCGCGGCACGAAGATCAGGATCAGCCAGTACGCGCTGGTGGTGGCGGTGATCCTGCTGCTCGAGTGGCTGGCCCGCTCGGGCGTCGTCGGCGCGATCACGCTGGCCCCGCCGAGCGAGATGACGACGACGCTGATCGACCTGCTCGTGAGCGGGACGATCCTCAACGACATCTGGCAGACGGCGTTCGCGACCTTCGCCGCGTTCGTGCTGGCGACGGGCGTGGGCATCCCGGTCGGGTGGGCACTCTGGCACTGGGGCAGGCTCCAGAGCATCCTCGACCCCTACCTGATCGCCTTCTACGCGATGCCCATCTTCGCGTTCTACCCCATGCTGATCGCCATCTTCGGGCTGAACAAGATTCCCATCATCCTGATCGCGTTCCTGATGAGCATCGTGGCCATCGTGATCAACACCGCCAACGGCTTCGATCAGGTGCGCGACGTCTACGAGCAGGTCGGGCGGTCGCTGCGCCTCTCGCGGATCGAGGCGTTCGTCCACATCTACCTGCCGGCGGCGACGCCGTACATCTTCACCGGCCTCAAACTCGGGTTCATCTACGCGCTGATCGGCGTGATCGCCAGCGAGTTCATCCTCGCCAACTCCGGGCTGGGCTACCAGGTGGCGTACAACTACAACAACTTCGCCACCGGCGAGATGTACGCGACGATGCTGCTCGTGGTGATCATCGCCATCGTGACCAACCACGTCCTCATCACGATCGAGGACCGCCTCTACCAACGGAGCGTGAGCGAGTGATGTCCACGCGAACCGAAACCGGGCTGCCCGGGCTCTCGACCGACGTCGTCACCCTGGGTCGCCTGCTCGTGCCCGTCCTCGTGGTGCTGTTCTGGGAGGCGCTGACGCTGTGGCTCGGCGCCGACCTGGTCCCCGGGCCGGTCGAGACGGTCGGGACGATCGTCTACGGCTTCACCCAGGGCTCGTACACCTCGAACCTCACGAACACGCTCCTGACGGTCCTCATCGGGTTCGTCCTCGCGGTCGTGTTCGGCTTCGGACTCGGCGTCGCGCTCGGAGTCCGACAGACCGCCTACGACCTCTTCGAACCGTTCGTCCTCAACACCTACGCGATCCCGAAGATCGTCCTGTTCCCGTTCTTCCTGTTCGTCTTCCGGCTGGGGATGGACCAGAAGGTTGCCTTCGGCGCCTTCCACGGCTTCTTCCCCATGCTCATCATCACGATGAGCGCGGTGCGGGAGGTCCCGGACATCTACCTCGACGTGGGGCGGTCCCTGCGGCTGGGCCGGTTGCAGATGGCCAGACACGTCGTCTTCCCGTTCGTGCTGGTCCAGGTCGTCGTGGGGCTGCGGCTGGCGTTCAGCCTGACGTTCCTCGGCGTGATCCTGGCCGAACTGTTCGCGGCCAAGAGCGGGATCGGCCTCCAGCTCTCGCACGCGATGGCGAACTTCAACACCGATCAGATCATGGCGATCGTGACCGTCCTGATGGTGATCGCGTTCGTCGTCAACATCGGCTTCTACGCGGTGCAGCGCATGCTCGAACAGCGGTGGAACCTCAACGCGGAGGACACGGTATAATGGCACTCCTGGAAATAGAAGGCGTTTCGAAGACGTACAACGTGGACAGCCCGGACGGCGGCGTCGAGGCCGTCCGAGACATCGACCTGGAGATCGAGAAGGGCGAGTTCCTCTCGATCGTCGGCCCCACCGGCTGTGGGAAGTCGACCCTGCTCGAGATGGTCGCCGGGCTCATCGCCACGACGGAGGGGGAGATCCGCCTCGACGGGACCCCCGTCACCGAACCCAGGGACGAGATCGGCGTCGTCTTCCAGGACGACTCGACGTTCCCCTGGCGGACGACCCTGGAGAACGTCGAGTTCGGCCTGGAGATGCACGGCGAGCAGAAGGGCAGTCGGCGCGACCGGAGCCGCGAGATCATCGACCTCGTCGGGCTCTCCGGGTTCGAGGACGCCTACCCGAACGAGCTCTCCGGCGGGATGCGCCAGCGCGTCGCCATCGCGCGGACGCTGGTGATGAACCCGGAGATCATGCTGATGGACGAGCCCTTCGGCGCGCTCGACGAGCAGACGCGGCTCATCCTCGGCGAGGAACTGCTGCGCATCTGCCGGGAGACCGAACAGACGACGCTGTTCGTCACCCACTCGATCACCGAGGCGGTCCACCTCTCGGATCGCGTGCTCGTGATGAGCGCCCGCCCCGGGCGGATCAAGGACCTCGTCGACGTGCCCATCGAGCGCCCGCGCGACGCCGACGTGGTCACGACCGACGCGTTCAACGAGATCGAGGAACAGATCTGGAGTTCGCTCCGCGAGGAGGCCATGCAGGGCCTCGAGCAGTCCATCGAACAGTAACGGTCGACCGGCGCCGTCGCTTCTCGATGTGGGGTCGAAGAAGGATCGACGCTCGCGAGCCGCGGCTGCGTGCGCTCAGGGCCAGTCGACCTGGAGGTCTTCGGGGAGCGGGTCGTCCCAGACGATCTCGTTCCACGCCGGCTGCTCGTCGATCAGTCCCTGCTCGATCATCGTCGCCGCGGTCGATTTCAGCACCTCTTCGCGCGGCGAGACCGTCTCGAAGATCTTCTCGGGCTTGGCCTCTTTCAGCGCCGCGACCATGAGGTCCTCGGGCATCTCTGCGGCCTTCGCCCAGAGCTTCGCCGTCTCCTTCTGGTTGTTCTTCACGAAGTCGAAACACTCCACCTGGGCGGCCAGCAGCCGTTTCGCGACCTCCGGGTTCTCGCGCTTGACCTTCCCGCCGACCGCGAGCACCATCTCGGTCACGTTCGGCGCGTAGTCGCGGCCCCACCAGACGACGCGGGACTGGTCTTTCTGGAGCATCGCGGTCGACTTGGGGGCGATGTTCCAGGCGACGTCGGCGCTGCCCTCGTTCATCGCGGTGATGGCCTCGCCGAGCCCGCCGGCGTGCATGATCTCGATGTCCGACAGCGAGATGCCGTCGGCGGCCTTCACGGACGCGATGGTCATCGCCTCGGAGGACGACCCGGGGTTCGAGACCGCGATGGTCTTGCCCTTGCAGTCCTGGATCGACTCGATGTCCGAGTCGGGGAGGACGTGGAAGTTGATCGGCGACTGGTTCATCTCCAGGCCGGAGACGTAGATGGGCGCCCCGGCGTTGTAGCCCTGGATCAGCGCGGGGAGGGCGGTCCCGCCCATCCCGATGCCGCCGGTGACGATCCCGCGGACGGTCGTCCCGCCGCCGGAGAAGGAGGTCACGTCCTGGATGGTGACGCCGTGTTTCTCGTAGATGCCCTTCTCCATCCCGACGATGAACGGGGCCGTGTCCGGAATGACCGGGTAGTGCGCGACCGCGAGCTTCGTCGACAGCGACCCGGAGCCGCCCTTGGTCTCCGTGTCGCCGCCGCTCCCGCCCGACCCGGACTGGGTCGGAGTGCCACCGCCGCTGCCGTCGCTGCTCCCGTCGCCGCCGTCGCTGCCGCTGCCACCGTTCCCGGAGCAGCCGGCCAGTCCGGCGATCCCGGCGGCTGCGGTTCCTTTCAGTACGCGGCGACGAGTCGTCCGATCTTTGTCAGCCATTCTCGATCACCTGTGCTGTGCTATCGACTGTCGAGGGTTAAAAACCCTGTCGGATTGCCACCGCCAGTGTCCATCAGCCGACGATTTCCCGACGAACCGGGCCCACAACCACGGATCCATATCTGCCCGCGACCGGGTCCGACAGGGCGGTGGTGCCCGCCGGCTCGTCTCCCGAGCGGTGGAAGGATTTTTCCCGACGCCATGCCCCTCGCCACCATGGAGCGAATCCTCGACGGCGTGACGGTACTGGACCTCTCGACGTTCGTGACGGGCGGGTTCTGCTCGGCGATGCTCGCGAACCAGGGCGCGGACGTGATCAAGGTCGAGCGCCCGGACCTGGGCGACGACATCCGCCACTCCGGGCCCCCCTTCGTCGACGGCGACTCCCCGTACTTCTGGACGGTCAACTACGGCAAGCGCTCGGTCGAACTCGACCTCAAGCACGAGGACGGCCTGCGGGCGCTGTACGACCTGGCCGCCGAGGCGGACGTCTTCGTCCAGAACTTCCGGCCCGGCACCGCCGACCGCATCGGCGTCGGTGTCGACGACGTCCGCGAGCACAATCCGGAGATCGTCTACTGCGACATCTCCGCGTTCGGCGCGACCGGCCCCTGGAGCCAGCGCCCCGGCTACGACCTGCTGATCCAGGGGATGAGCGGCATCATGAGCGTCACGGGCGAGGCCGACCGCCCCCCGGTCAAGGTCGGGCTCCCGATGACCGACCTCATCACGGCGATGTGGGCGGCCTTCGGGATCGTCTCGGCGCTGTTCCGCCGCGAGCTCACCGGCGAGGGCGAGTACATCGACCTCGGGATGCTGGAGGCGGCGCTGCCCTGGCTGACCAAGCAGGCCGGCAAGAGCTTCGCCGGCGAGTCGCCGACGCGCATGGGGACGAAAGACCCCGTCCTCGCGCCCTACCAGGCGTTCCCGACCGCGGACGGGTTCGTCAACGTCGCCTGTCTCAACGACCGCCTCTGGGCGGACCTCTGTGCGGCAATCGGCCACGAGGAGCTGATCGACGACGAGCGCTTCGAGACCAACGCCGACCGCGTCGAGCACATGGACGAACTCGAGGCGGTCCTGACGGCGGCGTTCGAGCAGCGCCCCACCGAGGAGTGGATGGACATCCTCGTCGAGGCCGGGGTCCCCGCGGGCCCCGTCTACGAGGTCGACGACGCCCTCGACAACCCGCAGGTGCGCGCCCGCGAGGCCGTCTCCGAGATCGAGCGCGACGGCACGACCATCCCCGTCCTCGAGCACCCGCTGAAGTTCGAGCGCAGCGAGAGCGGCTTCCGGTCGCCTCCGCCGGGGCTGGGCGAACACACGCGTGAGGTACTCCGCGAGGCCGGCTACGACGAGGCGACGCTGGACGCCATGGCCGAGGCGGGCGTGTTCGGCTCTGCCGAGGCGGACTCCGACGACGCCTGATCTCCGACGGCCGGGATCGCTTCCAGGGGCTCAGACCCAGTCGACCCGCTTGTCCTCCGGGAGTGGGCCCTGCCGGATGATCTCCTTCCACGGCGGCTGCTCGTCGAGGACGCCCTGGGTCACCAGGGTGTCTGCGGTCGAGGTCAGCACCTCCTCGGTCAGTTCGACCCCGAGGTGGGCCTTCAGGTCGACCGATTCGGTCATGACGGTGACGGCGACGTCCTCGGGCACGCCGTTGGCCTCTGCCCACACGCGAGCGGTCTCTTTCGGGTTCTCGGCGACGTACTCGTGGGCGTCGATGAAGGTCCGCATGAGCCCCGCGGCGAGGTCGGGCTGTTCCTCCAGTACCCGACCGCCGATGGGGATCGTCCCCTGGGTGATGTGGGGGGCGTACTTCCGGGCCTTGAACAGCAGGCGGGTCTGATCGTTCTGGACCGTCAGCACCGACTTCGGCGGGAGGTTCCAGCTCGCGGCGGCCTCGCCCTCGTTCAGCGCCGTCAGGGCCTCGCCGAGCCCGCCGGCGTAGAGCAGTTCGACGTCGTCGAGGGTGATCCCGTCGGCGTTGGTGATCGAGCGTATCGCCAGCGACTCGGTGATCGAGCCGGGGTTGGTGATGGCGATCTTCTGGCCCTTCAGGTCCTGGATCGACTCGACGTCGGAGTCGGGCCTGACGTGGAACTCGATGTCGTTGGACTGGCAGGTGAGCCCGCAGAGGTAGATCGGCGCGCCCGCGAGGTACGCCTTCACGACCGCCGTCAGCGACGCGCCGAGGCCGGCGCTGATCCCGCCGGTGACGATGCCCCGGATGGTCGTCCCGCCGCCCGAGAAGGAGGTGACCTTGGAGATGGTGATCCCGTTGTCCTCGTAGAGCTTCTTCTCCTTGGCCATCAGCGCCGCCAGCGTGCACGTCGGCAGCGGGTAGTGCGATGCCGCGACCTTCGCGACCGGGGTCTCGCCTGTCGGGCTCGTGGGGGTCCCCCCTGTCGTCGCTGGCCCCTCCGTGGGCGTCCCGGTGGTGGTTTCGCCGCCGGCGCCGTCGTCGCCGGAACAGCCCGCCAGGCCGGCGCTACCACCGGCGACGAGGGCGCCGGTCCCCTTCAGGAACTGTCTCCGTCTCGAGCGTCGCGTGTTGTCGTCTGTCACGACACTCCGTCTCGAACCGGTGTGCAAAACTGTTGTGGCTGGCGCGTGGTCGTTAGACCCCTCGAACGGGGGCGACGCCGGGGACGAGATCGCCGGCGCCGGTCGACTTATGTGGGATAACGACCCGTGGTAGGGTATGGCACGAGACTCCCCGACGATCGGCAGACGACGATTCGTGAAACTGGCCGGTGCGACAGCCGTCGCCGTCGGCCTGGCCGGCTGCAGCACGAATCAGTCCGGTTCGGACGGCTCCTCCAGCGGCTCGTCGGGATCGACCGGCGGGAGCACCGGCGGCAGCGACGGCGGCGACTCGACGCCGACGGAGACGGCGACGCCCGAGGGGGTCCAGTCGTTCAAGATGGCCATCTCGCACTTCCCGATCATCTCCAGCGGCGTCCCGGTGATGGTCTCCTTCGAGGAGGGCTACTACGAGCAGCGCAACATCGGCGTCGAGGACATCACCTCCTTCGCCGGCGGCGGGACGACCATCCGCGGGGTCGTCACCGGCGGGCTCCCAGTCGGCGGCGGCAGCGCGGCAGCGGTCGTCAACGCCTGGGCGGCCGGCGCCCCGGTCCACCTCATCGGCGGCATGGCCAACACCAACGACATCGACGTGCTGACGCTGCCCGACTCGGGCATCGAGACCATCCAGGACCTGAAGGGCAAGACCGTCGGCTACTCGAACCCCGCGAGCGCCTCGCAGGCGATGCTCGTCATGTCGCTGAAGCGCGCCGACGGCATCAGCCTCGACGACGTGACCCTGAAGGCGATGGGCGGGCTCGGCGAGTCCATCACGGGCGTCAAGGAGGGCGACATCGACGCCGGCTGGAGCAACGTCGTCGTCTCCGTCCCGCAGATCAACAGCGGCGACCTGAAGCGCGTCTTCGGCACCTGGGAGTACGCCAAGGAGATCCCCAACACCGCCCTGTTCGCGGGCAGTTCGATGGTCCAGGAACACGGCGCGTTCTTCGAGAAGATGCTCGAGGCCCACGCGCAGGCCAACGAGTTCATCCAGTCGAACCCCGGGAAGGCCGCAGGCCACTGGGCGAAGTACGCCGACAACGTCGATCAGTCTGCGGCGAAGCTGGTGATCGAGCAGAACCTCGAGATGAACGACAACTTCTTCGGCGTCGGCTGGAACGAGGGGGCGTTCCAGTCGCTCGAGGAGATGATGCTCAGCGTCGACATGATCGACAGCGCCCCCGACTGGGACACGGTCGTCGACCAGCAGTTCATCCCCGAGGACCAGCGCATCGACCTGCCCTGACCATGCTCGCCGATCCGGCCCTGGTGCTCGTGGACCTCCAGCGGGACTTCTGTGACCCCTCGGGCGCCCACGGCCGCGACGCCGACGTGAGCGACCCCCGCTCGGCGGTCGAGTCCGCCGTGGAGTTCCTCGAGCGCTACCGCGCGTCGGGGCGAACGCCCGTGTTCGTCCGGACGATCCACGACGAGGCCTCGACCTCGCCGCGCTGGGCGCAGAAGTACGCCGACCGGCCGACGCCCTGTCGGCCCGGGACCGAGGGCGCGGAACTGATGCCGGCCCTCGACGTCGGCGACGACGACGTGGTCGTCACCAAACACCGCTACAGCGGGTTCCAGGGGACCGACCTCGACCAGGTCCTCCGGAGCAACGGCGTCTCCCGGGTGCTGGTCGGGGGCGTGGCGACCAACGTCTGCGTCGAGTCCACCGCCCGGGCCGCCTTCGACCACGACTACGACGTGACCCTCCTGCGGGACTGCACCGGTTCGACCGAACCCGAACTGAAGGACGCCAGCCTCCGCAACGTGCAGGCGCACTTCGGCGACGTGCGCGACAGCGACGCGGTCGACCTGCCGCCCGTCGACTAGGGGCTTCGACGGGTGGGCCTCGACGGCCCGCTACTGCCCGTCTCCCCGCAGATTCGCCCGGAAGAACTCGACGGTCCGCTCCCACGCCTCCGCGGCGGCCTCGGCGTGGTACCGCCGGTCGTAGGTGTCGTTCAGGAAGGCGTGGTCGGCGCCCTCGTACTCGTGGTACTCGTAGTCGACGGCGCCGTCGTCGAACGCCTCGCGGATAGCAGTCATCTCCGAGGCCGGGGTGATCTCGTCGGCGGTGCCGTAGTGCAGCTGGACCGGGCAGTCGATCCGCGCGAGGACGTCGGCGTCGGGGTAGAGGCTCGGGTAGTAGGCGACCGCGCCGTCGAGGCCGCCCCGGGCCGCCGCCAGCAACGCCAGCCCGCCGCTCATGCAGAACCCCAGGACGCCCTCCCCCGCGCTGACGTACGGCAGCGAGTGGAGGTAGTCGGCGCCGTCGAGCATCTCTGTGACGGCCCGGTCGACGTCGAGTTCGGCTTTGAGCCGCGCGGCCTGTGCGTGATCCTCGGCGGCCTCGCCGTGGTAGAGGTCGGGCGCGAGGACGACGAACCCCTCCCGACTCAGTCGCCGCGCGAGGTCCCGGTAGTGGTCGCCCATGCCCATGTACGCGTGAACGAGCACGACGCCCGGCCAGGGCCCCGCGGCCACGGGACGGCTCAGGTACCCGTGGACGTCCTGGCCCTCGCTGGTGTAGTGTGCGTGCATCGCGACGGTCTCTTCGCTCATCGGCCTGTCGACGGACTGCCGGGACATAAAGTGTCGTGCCGGTGGGAGTCCGCGGGCCGGACCCGGCCGGGGACCGACCGCACCGGTTCGATAAACCGCTCAGCAGTTCACGCCGATCAGACGTTCAGGATCTCGCGGGTCTGCTCGGGCGTCGCGACCTCGCGGCCGAGTTCCTCGGCGATGGTGGCGACCTTCTCGACGACCTGGGCGCAGCTCTCGATCGGGTCGTCCGAGTGGGGGTAGAGCATCGCGGTGTCCTCCATGCCGATCCGGACGAGGTCGAAGCCCATCAGGATGGCCTGGTTGGTCATCGGCAGCCAGTTGCGGCCGCCCGCGATGGCACCGAAGACGGTGTCCTCCTCGGGGAGGACGGACCCCTCCTTCATCGAGCGGAGGTAGTCGATGCCGGCCGAGAGGGGCTGGGTCGGTCCCGAGCGGAAGTAGGCGTGGTTGCCGGTGACGGTGTTGACGTAGTACGGCGGTTCGAGGACGCCGGGCTCGATGCCCCAGCGCCGGATGTTCTCCTGGGCCTGGAACGCGTAGGCCTGGATCTCGGGTTTGACGTCGTGCTCCTGGAGGAACTCGACCCACTCGCGGAAGATGTCGGGGCTCATGACGAACGGCGCCTCGGGGTCGCGCGCGTCGCCCAGCGGCGAGGTGGTGACCAGGTCGATGTACCCCGGGCCCTGCTCCTCGATGAGGCGTCCGAGGGTCTCCTCGAGCAGCGACCGGCCGTAGGTGGCGCCGTCGCGGTTGCTCCGGACGTTGATCGTCGTCACGGGGTCGTGCTCCTCCCGGATCATGTCGATGGTCTGGGCGTAGGTCTCCGGGCGCTGGTCCGGGATGCCCTCCTCGTTGCGGACGTGGATGTGACACATCGAAGCGCCGGCGTCGCAGGCTGCCGCCGCCTGCTCGGCGACCTCCTCGGGCGTGTAGGGCTGGTTCGGGTTGACGTCGCGCCGGAGGAACGACCCCGTCGGCGCCACTTCGATGATGAGCGGTTTGTCCAGCGTGTCGATCCCCTCGACCTCGTGGCCGTAGTACTCCTTCTCGGTGTAGTAGTCTTCTCCCTTGACCATGCATGACACGGGACATGGGCGGAACATAAATCCGTGGGATGGCGGCGAATTGCCGGCGATCCACAC
Source organism: Haloferacaceae archaeon (assembly GCA_042216345.1). GTDB lineage: Archaea > Halobacteriota > Halobacteria > Halobacteriales > Haloferacaceae > JBDGUA01. Next base: position 2,838 of record JBDGUA010000001.1, on the reverse strand, counting down.
CAGCCCGAACCGCCCCGTCGACTACTGGACTTCGACGCGGTGTACGCCGGCCTCGGCGCGCTCGCGGAGCCGCTCGACGCGACGTTCGATCGGCGGATGCGTCGACAGCAACTCGGACAGTCGCCCCCGGTCCCGCTCGTCGTGGGTGTAGAGCGGACTCAGCAGCCCCCACCGGGACTCCCCGACCCGATCGATCTTGGTGAGCGCCCGCGCCAGCGCCCCGGGATTGCCCGTCACTGCGACCGCGCGGTCGTCCGCGGCGTACTCCCGGCGCCGCGAGTGGGCCCGGACGACGACTGTCAGTCCGACGAACACCAGGGCGACGAGCCGGGCGATCCCGGTCCGCACGCGGGCGGCGGCGTTGCCGTGGTCGAACGGCCGCCCCTGGATCCACGCGGTGGCCCGGGCCAGGCCGCCGACCAGCAGCAACAGGGGGAACAGCACGAGGACGAGCAGGCCGACCACCGTTCGGACGGCGCTGAACGCGAGCGTCTGGACGAGGCTGTCGTAACCCTCCAGATGCGCGAGTTCGTGGGCGACGATCGCCTCGAGTTCGTCGCCGTCGAGCAGCCTGAACAGGCCGGCGTCGAGCACCAGAACGCCGGTGCCGGTGCTCCCGAGCGCGAGGGCGTTCGGCGAGGCCATCCGCGCCACGCGGACGTCCGGGCGCGAGAGGTTCATCTCCTCGGTCAGCCGATCGACCATCCGGTGGAGCCCCGGCGCGCGCTCGCGGGACAGCGGGGACGCGTCGAGACTCGCGAGCAACCGGCCAGTCCCGAAGCGGTAGCTCAGATACCCGAAGGCGACGGTGGCGACCACGACGACGACGACCGCCGTCGGGAGCGGGGGGCGGGCGGCCCAGGCCGCCGCCAGGAACTGGTAGACCAACAGCGCCGCGAGCCCGTAGAACGCCAGCAGCGACAGCCCCACGAGGGCCATGAACGCGCGGACGGCGAGACGACCCATGCTAAACTCTCGGGGAGCCAGCCGGGAAACGGTGTCGCCGGGGTGAAACGGTGGCGACCGGGGGAAACGGTGCCCACTGAGCGTGTCTCTCGGCCTCTCCGCGGGGGCTTCACTCGTGGTCGGACCCGTCGGCAGGCCCGCGTTCGTGCCTGTGTTCGTGCCCGTGCGCGTGGCCCTCCGGTCGGTGGAACTGGCCACTGAACGCACGGGAAATCACCTCGTT
>JBDGUA010000001.1:0-1549 GCA_042216345.1 Haloferacaceae archaeon | reverse complement strand
CGTGGCCCTCCGGTCGGTGGAACTGGCCACTGAACGCACGGGAAATCACCTCGTTGAGCGCCGGGTGGACGTGGACCGCGTCCCGGATCGCCTCGACGGTTCCGCCGGCCGAGCGCATCGCGACCACGACCTCGTGGATCAGCGAGGAGGCGTGCGGACCCACGACGTGGCAGCCGAGTATCTCCCCGCCTGCGGGGTCGACCAGCACCTTCACGAACCCCACGTCGACCTGCATCGCCCCGCCCATCGCCGTGTTGTCGTAGGCGTACGTCCGGAAGACGTACTCGCGGTCGGCGGCCCGGAGGTCCTCCTCGGTCTCGCCGACGCCGGCGACCTGCGGCGAGCCGAACACGGCGTGGGGCATCGCCGCGTAGTCGGCGGTCACGTCCCGGTCGTAGACCAGGTTCCGGGCGACGACGCCGGCCTCATAGTTCGCGCTGTGCTTGTAGAGGTACTCACCGACGACGTCGCCGAGCGCCCAGGTGTTCTCCGCGGTCGTCCGCAGGTGATCGTCGGTCACGACGAACCCCGCCGCGTCGGTCTCGACCCCGCCGGCAGCGGCGTCCAGTCGGTCCGTGTTGGGCACTCGCCCCGTCGCCACCAGGAGTTCGTCGCCTCGGCGCTCGACCGGCCCGTCGGGCCCGTCGGCCTCGACGACGACCGTGCCGTCCGTCTCGCGGACCGCCGTCGCCTCGGTGTTCGTCAGGACCTCAACGTTCGGTCGGTCGCGGTAGGCCGCCGTGAGCGCGTCGGCCACCTCGCGGTCGTCGTCGGGCAACAGGTGGGCCGGTCGCTGGACGATGGTCACGTCGACCCCGAAGGTGGCGAAAAAGTGCGCGAGTTCGACCGACACGTACCCCCCGCCGATCATGACGAAATCCTGGGGCCGCTCGGTCAGCCGGAGCGCCTCCTTGCTGGTGAGGTACTCGACCCCGTCGAGACCCTCGATCGAGGGTTCCTGCGGGCGCGATCCGGCGGCGACGAGGACGTGCTCGCCCCTGACACGTTCGTCGTAGCCCTCGACCCGGAAGGTCCGCTCGTCGACGAACCGCCCCTCGCCGTCGTAGAGCGTGTGTCGATCGGAGGACTCGATGCCCCGCCTGATGGCCGCGGACTCCTCGTCGACGTGGGCGGACACCTCCCGCACGATGCCGGCGAAGTCGACGTCGGTGATCTCGGCCTGGATGCCGAACTGGCCCGCGTGCTGGATCGTCTCGGCGACGTCCGCGCGGTGGACGAGGTACTTCGAGGGGATGCACCCCCGATTGAGGCAGGTCCCGCCGAGGGCCCCCTCTTCGATCAGCCCAACGTCCCACCCCTGGCTGGCCGCGGCGGAGGCGACGTCCAGCCCCGATCCGCTGCCGACGACCACGAGGTCGTGTTCACGCATGGTCCCGGGTTCGGTCGCCGCCGGGAAATAGCTAGCCGGCAGTCCGGTCTACCCGGTGGTCGGTCGCGCCTCGTCGCAGTACGGTTCCGAGACGGTGCCGGGCCACCTCGCCGTCGATGGCGCTCCAGTCGGTCGATTGTGTGGTCCCGATCGCTCCCC
>JBDGUA010000052.1:13071-46723 GCA_042216345.1 Haloferacaceae archaeon | reverse complement strand
GGCCCTCGGCGAGGAGTTCGAACCCCTCGCCGTAGGCCTGCATCAGCGCGTACTCGACGCCGTTGTGGACCATCTTCACGTAGTGGCCCGATCCCTCGGGGCCCATGCGGTCGTGGCCCGCCGGCCCGGTGGCGACCGCGTCGAAGACCGGCGTCAGCTCCTCGTAGGCCCACTCGGGGCCGCCGACCATCAGGGAGAAGCCGAGTTCCGCGCCCGCCGGCCCGCCGGAGGTGCCGCAGTCGAGGTAGGCGGCCTCGGTCGCGTCGGCCCGGCGAAGCGAGTCCCGGTAGTAGGAGTTCCCGCCGTCGACGACGACGTCGTCGCCGTCGAGGTGCGGTTCGAGCTCCTCCAGCGTCGCGTCGACCGCCTCGCCGGCGGGGACCATCAGCCAGATGCGCTTGTGCTGCCCGAGCCGGTCGGTCAGGTCCGCGAGGTCCTCGGCGGGGTCGGCGCCCGCCTCCGCAGCCGTCGCCGTCGCTTCGGGGTCGAGGTCGAACGCTACCACGTCGTGGCCCGCGTCCAGAACCCGGTCGACGACGATCTGTCCCATCCGTCCGAGGCCGATGACGCCCAGTTGCATGGTCGTCACCTCTGCGGGCGCACAGGTAGTGGTTGCGCTTCGCCGGGGGCGCTGGAGGCAGTCGACCCGTCACCGACCGTCGGTTCTTTCTCCGCGCTCGCCGTCTCGTTTCGCATGGACGAGCGAATCAGGGAACACGCCGAGGTGCTGGTCGACTGGAGCGCCCGGATCGAGCCAGGCGACGACGTCGTGGTCGCGGTCGCGGAGAGCGCCCACGACCTCGCGGTGGCGGTCGCCGGGGCGCTGGGCGACCGGGGCGCGAACGTGGTGACGACCTACGCCTCCGACGAGGTCCAGCGCGCCTACCTCCGGGCCCACGACGGAGACTTCGACCCCGACCCGGCCTTCGAGCGCTCGCTGTACGAGCAGGCCGACAGCGTCCTGATCCTCGGCGGCGGCCGCAACACGACCGCCCTGGCCGACGTCCCGGACGACCGCCGCCAGGCCCACCGTCGCGCGCGCCGGAGCGTCCGCGAGGCCCGGCTCGCCAGCGACTGGGTCTCGACGGTCCACCCGACCCGCGCCCACGCCCAGCAGGCGGGCATGGCCTTCGAGGAGTACCAGGCGTTCGTCTACGACGCCGTCCTCCGCGACTGGGCCGCCCTCGCAGAGGAGATGGCCCGACTGAAGGACCTGCTCGACCGCGGCGAGACGGTCCGGCTCGTCAGGGAGACCGACGACGGCCCGGACACGGATCTGACGATGTCGATCGCCGATCGGACGGCGGTCAACTCCGCCGCCTCGGTCGCGTACGACTCGCACAACCTCCCGTCGGGCGAGGTGTTCACCGCGCCCGCGGACCCCGAGGGGGAGGTGTCCTTCGACGTTCCCATGACGATCGACGACCGCCCGGTCCGGGACGTCCACCTCGTCTTCGAGGGCGGCGAAGTCGTCGACTGGAGCGCCGCGCAGGGCGAGGCCGCCCTGACCGCGGTGATCGAGACCGACGCCGGCGCCCGTCGGCTCGGCGAACTCGGGATCGGGATGAACCGCGGCATCGACCGCCCCACCGGCGACATCCTCTTCGACGAGAAGATGGCCGGAACCGTCCACCTGGCGCTCGGGCGGGCCTACGACGCCTGCCTGCCCGCGGGCGAGGCGGGCAACGACAGCGCGGTCCACCAGGACCTCATCGTCGACGTGGCCGGCGACGTTGTCGGGCGCGAGGTCCGCTCGCGGCTGGAGATCGACGGCGAGGTCGTCCAGCGCGACGGCGTGTTCGCCTGGGAGTGAGGCGACCCCGGATCGACTCGGGCTCTCGCCGCGTCAGTCGGCTCCCAGTCGGAGCCCGGGGGTCGGCGGTCGCTGGCGCTTGTGCTCGGACGCGCGGTGCATCTCGACGAGGTCGGCGACGACCTCGCGGTCGACGTCGGTCTCGGCGGCAACCTCCTCGACCGACTGCCCCCGGTCGATCACGCGCCGGAGGACCGCGTCGACGACCGCGTAGCTCGCGCCGATCTCCCCTTCGTCGGTCTGGCCCTCCCAGAGCTCCGCCGTCGGCGTCTTCTCCAGGAACCGCTCGTCGAGGCCGACGTGTTCGGCGAGGGCGTACACCTCCGTCTTGTAGAGGTCGCCCAGCGGGCAGACGTCGGCGGCGCCGTCGCCGTACTTGGTGAAGTAGCCGAGCAGGTACTCGGAGCGGTTGTCGGGGCCGATCACGAGTTCGTTTGCCGCGTTGGCCTGCTCGTAGAGCAGGACCATCCGCGTGCGCGCCCGCAGGTTCCCGACGGTCAGTCGATCGAGATCGCCCGGGAGCGCCCGGCGGTACTGCTCGACCAGCGGCTGGATGTCCGCCTCGCGGTAGCCGATCCCGAGGTCGTCGATCAGCTCCCGGGCGTCGCGCATGTGCGCGGCGTTGCTGGGCGCGCCCGGCAGGACCATCCCGGTGACGTTCTCGGGGCCGACGGCCGCCGCCGCCAGCACGGCGGCGAGGGCGGAGTCGATGCCGCCGGAGACCCCCAGGACGTAGCCGTCGGCGCCGGCGTCGGCCCGGCGCTCCCGGAGGAACGCCCGGATCGAGTCGGCGACGGCGTCCCAGTCCACGTCCCGGCCGTCGAGACCGGGAGCGTCGACCGCGCGGTCCTCGAGGCCGGCCTCGTCGCGTTCGCTCATGCGGCGGATTGCGGACGCCGGGCTCAAAAGCGTGGTCGCAGACGTGAGGCCTCGGGGTGTCGTCCACACTGGCGCGGGCGAGAGGCCCGCGCCATAGTTCTCACTGGCGCGGACGTGAGGTCCGCGGGATAGTTCTCACTGGCGCGGGCGAGAGGCCCGCGCCATAGGGCTTTCGACGCGCTTTTTATCGACGCCCGACTCGTAGTCCGTATGGCCACGTTTCAGCTCGTCGTCGCCGACCCCGAGGAAGGCACGGCGTACCAGCTAGAGGTCGAGGGACAGGACGCCAACCGATTCGTCGGTCGAGAGCTCGGCGAGGAAGTCGAGTTCCAGGGCGTCACCCTCGAACTGACCGGCGGCTCCGACGAGACCGGTCGCCCGATGCGCGGGGACGTCCCCGGCACGAGCCTGAAGGAACTGCTGCTCGAGGGCGGCGTCGGCTACAAGCCGAACCGCGAGGGCGAGCGCAAGCGCATCACCGTCCGCGGCAACGAGGTCGCCGACGACGTCGCGCAGATCAACGCCAAGGTCGTCGAGGGCGACGCCGAGGCCGCCTTCGGCGAGGGCGGCGAGGAAGCCGAGGACGCCGAAGACGACGAGTAAGGCTCTTCTCCCCTCCATGCCCGACCGCGTTCCGAACGATCACCCGTCGGTCCGGACGTTTCGCGCCCACCTGGCCCGCAGCGGCGGCACCCACCGGCCCTGCCTGCGCCTCCCCGACGAGGTCGACCTCGCGGCGGGCGACGTGATCCGGCTGGTCCTCGACGGCACCCAGTACCACGCTCCCGTCTCCGAGGACGCCCAGGGGCTGCTCGTCCGCGGCGCGTTCGACAACCGCCGGCTGGCCCGCGCCGCCGGCGAGGGGGAGAACCGGCTGGTCGAGTGGGCCGCCGCCCACGACCGCGACCCCGGCGACGCCGTCGACCTCGACGAGGTCCAGGCGGGCTACCTCTACGGCCTGCGAGTCCCGGGCGAGCGGGCGGTCTACGAGGCGACCGAACGCCCGAACCAGTCGCTGGCGGACATCGCCCGCGACCTGGAGGACCGCTGAGGGTCGATCCGGTCGCCTCCCCCGCCGCAGCGAGAGGCTTTTCACCCCCGCGCGTCCTCGGGTAGACGACACGTGACGACCCGCCGCCGATTCCTCCGCACGCTCGGCGCCGGCGCCGCCCTCGGCGCCACGGGCACCGCCGGCTGTCTCGGCTACCGCCCGCCCGGTCTGGAGTTCGACCCGCTGCGCGACCGCGGCCTCGACGAGCACGCCAGCGCCCAGTTCCGGGGCGGCCTCCAGAACCTCGGCACCGTCGACGCCGCGGTCCCCGACGCCGTGACTGTCGACTGGTCGCTGCCGGTGAACCGCGGAAGCCACACCGCCGCGAAGTCCACGCCGGTCGCGACCCCCGACGGCGACGTCGTGATCGCCGGCGACACCGGGACGGTCCGGCGCGTCGCGCCCGACGGTCGCGTCCGCTGGGAGGCCGCCGTCGACCCGGTCACGCGGGGCGTCCACGGCACGCCCGCCGTCGCCAACGAGACGGTCTACGTCGGCGCCTACGACGGCGCCATGTACGCCTTCGACCTCGCGACCGGCGAGCGACGCTGGCGCACGCGCCTGGGCGACGCCATCGGCTCCAGTCCGGTCTACTTCCGCGGGGTCGTCTACGTCGCCGTCGAGTACGGCACCCCCAGCGGCAGCGTCGCCGCCGTCCACGCCGGCACGGGCGAGCGACTGTGGCTGGACCGCCGTCCCACCGACCAGCCCCACTCGACGGTCGCCATCGACCGCGAGGCCGGGCGCCTCGTCGTCGGCGCCAACGACGGCGTCTGCTACGGCTGGTCGTTCCCCGATCTGGAGCGCGCCTGGGCATTCGAGACCGGCGGCCCGATCAAGGGACCGGTCGCGACCGCCGCGGGGCTGGCGGTGTTCGGCTCGTGGGACCAGCGCGTCTACGCCGTCGACCTCTCGGACAGCACCGAGGTCTGGTCGGTCGAGACGGGCCAGGACGTGATGTCCGGTCCCGCCGTCGACGACGGCGTCGTCTACGTCGGCAGCCACGACGGCCACCTCTACGCCCTCGATCTCGCGACCGGCGAGCGACGCTGGCGCTTCCCCGCCGGCGGCTGGCTCATCGGCTCGGTCACGGCCGCCCGCGAGCACGTCCTCGTCGGCTCCTACGACGACCGCCTCTACGCCGTCCGGAAGGCCGACGGCACCGAGGCCTGGCACGTCGCGGGCCGGGGCCACGCCACCAGCGCCGCCCTGGTCACCGACGACGCGGTCTACTACGCCGAGCGCGCCCCGAATCCCGGCGACAGCGACGTCCCCGGGCGGCTCTACCGGCTCGTCCCGGCGTGACTGTCGCGGGACGGGCCGCCCGGGTTTCAGGCCCGACCCGGGCCCCCGACTCCGCGCCAGCGCTCCGAGACCGCTCCGACTCCAGAACGGAAGCTTTCAAGCGCTCCACGCCGAACGGGCTGACATGTACGACCGACTCAAGGGGTTCCGGGACTTCTACCCCGGGGAGATGTCCTCGCGCCGGGAGGTCATCGACACGATCGAGTCCAGCGCCCGGCGGTTCGGCTTCCGGGAGATCGGCACGCCGGCGCTCGAACGGACCCAGATGTACGTCGACAAGTCGGGCGAGGAGATCGTCGACGAACTGTACGCCTTCACCGACCAGGGGGGCCGCGACGTCGCCCTGACGCCCGAACTGACGCCGACGGTCGCCCGCATGGTCGTCGCGAAGGGCCAGGAGCTCAGCAAGCCCATCAAGTGGGTCTCCACCCGCCCGTTCTGGCGCTACGAGCAGGTCCAGCAGGGCCGGTTCCGCGAGTTCTACCAGACCAACATCGACACCTTCGGCTCCGACGAACCCGAGGCAGACGCCGAGATGCTGGCGCTGGCGGCGGACCTGTTGACGAACCTCGGGCTCACCGACGACGACTTCGAGTTCCGGGTCTCCCACCGCGACATCCTCGGCGGCCTGCTGCGCTCGTTCGAGGCCGACGTCGACGTGCCGGCGGCCGTCCGCGCGGTCGACAAGAGCGACAAGATCGAGCGCGCCGAGTACTACGACCTGCTGACCGAGGCCGGCCTCTCCTACGACGAGGCCGAGGAGTTCGACGACCTGCTCACCGGCACGACCGAGGAGACCCTCGACGACCTGGTCGCGTTCGCCGGCACCGACGAGGTCGAGACCGCGGTCGACAACCTCCAGGCCGTCCTCGACATCGCCGACGACTACGGCGTGGGCCGGTTCTGCGAGCTCTCCCTGGAGACCGCCCGCGGGCTCGACTACTACACCGGCGTCGTCTTCGAGTGCTTCGACTCGACCGGCGAGGTCGGCCGGTCGGTCTTCGGCGGCGGGCGCTACGACGACCTGATCGAGAGCTTCGGCGGCCAGCCCACCCCCGCGGTCGGCTTCGCCGTCGGCTACGCCACCCTCTCGCTGCTGTTGCAGCGCGCCGGCGTCTGGCCCGCGGAGGAACTCGCGACGGACTACTACCTCCTGCAGGTCGGCGACACCGAGGTGACCCGCCCCGTGGCGGCCAGGATCGCCCGCGAACTCCGCGGCCGCGGCCACGTGGTCGAGACCGACGTGGCCGACCGCGGCTTCGGCGCCCAGCTCTCCTACGCCGACGGCATCAACGCCGAGACGACCGTCGTCGTCGGCGAGCAGGACCTGGAGAACGACGAAGTGACCGTCAAGGAGATGGCCTCGGGCGACCAGACGACCGTCCCGGTCGCCGAATTCCCCGGCGCCCACGACCGTCCGACCTACGACGACTTCGCCTGATCGGGCCCCGGCCCGGGTGACGACGCCGCGGGCCGACTCGCCCGCGCTCAGGACCCCTGGAGCCACGCGTCGAGGTCCAGCACCATCACGAGGGCGTCCTCCCCGTCGGCGTAGTACCGCGACACCCGGCGCGCCGGCGTGAAGCCGAACCGGCGGTAGAGCCGCATCGCTCCGTCGTTGCCCTCCCGCACCTCAAGTTTCGCGTCGGTGGCCCCCTCGATCGCCAGCGCCGCCAGCGCCTGCCGGAGCAGGCGGCTTCCGACGCCCTCGCCCCGGGCGTCGGGCCGGACCGCGAAGTCCTTGACGTGGCCGAGGTCCCGCCCGTAGTTCGGGACCGTGCCGGCGACGACGTAGCCGACGACCTCGGCGTCGCGCTCGGCGACGAGAAACCCGGGCGTGCCGAGGTGCTCCTCGAACGCCGAGAACGGCCACGGCTGGGGGAACGACGCGCGCTCGATGCGCAGCACCTCCAGCAGGTCCGCCTGCTCGGCCCGCCGGATCGACACCTCGTCCGTCAGGGGGCTGGACACGAGTTCGCTACGCGACGATTGTGCAAAAAGGCGATGGCTCGGCGACGCCGTGTGGGAAAATCGAGAATGTGGATCGGCGGAGACGCGCCGAGGGTGTGTCGGCTACACCTGAACGGTCGAGAGGACCGTTCAGTCGTCCGCCGGCGCCGCGCCGCTGCCGCTCTGCTCGTGCTGCTGCTTGGTCCACGAGAGCTTGCCGCCGGCGGCGAGGATCTTGCGCTCGCGCTCGGAGGCCTTCAGCTGGGCGGTCGCCTCCCAGTCGTCGTTCACGCGGACGGTGAACTCCTCCTGGCCGGACTTGACGCCCGCGGCGACGTCGTCGACGATCTCGATGTCGTCGCCCTGCTCGATCTTCTCGTAGGTGTCCTCGTCGATGGTCAGCGGGACGAGGCCGAAGTTGAACAGGTTCGCGCGGTGGATCCGGGCGAAGCTCTGCGCGAGGACGCCCTCGACGCCCAGGTACATCGGGCAGAGGGCGGCGTGCTCGCGCGAGGAGCCCTGGCCGTAGTTCTCGCCGGCGACGAGGAAGCCGCCGTCGGCCTCGAGCGCGCGCTCGGCGAAGGTGTCGTCGACGCGGCTGAGCGTGAACTCGCTCAGCTTCGGCACGTTCGAGCGGAACTTCAGGATGTCCGAGGTGGCCGGGATGATGTGGTCGGTCGTGATGTTGTCCGCCATCTTCAGCAGCGCCTCGCCCTGGAGGTCGCTCTCGAGGGCGTCCTTCAGGGGGACGTCGCCGATGTTCGGGCCCTTGATGAGCTCGTCGTCGACGGCCTCCTCGGGGCTGATGATGTCGGAGTCGTTCTGGCCCATGCCGGGGCTGTAGGAGTCGCCCATCTCCAGGCCGGGCGCCTCCAGGTCGCCGAGCTCCTCCGCGAGGTCGCGGGGGTCGACGATCTCGCCGGCGATCGCCGCGGCGGCGGCGACCTCGGGCGAACAGAGGTAGACCGAGTCGTCCTCGATGCCCGAGCGGCCCTCGAAGTTGCGGTTGAACGTCCGCAGCGAGACCGAGTCGGAGGCGGGGACGTGGCCGATGCCGATGCAGGCGCCACAGGTCGCCTCGGAGAAGTTGACGCCGGCGGCCATCATCTCGGCCGTCCAGCCCTCGCGGGCGAGCATCTCGGACGCCTGCTTGGAGCCGGGCGCGACGATCATCTCGGTGTGCTTCGCGATCTCGCGGCCCTCGACCATCTTCGCGGCCGGGAGGATGTCCTCGTAGGCGCCGTTCGTGCAGGAGCCCACCATGACCTGCTCGACCTCCTCGCCGGCGACCTCGCGGACCGGGACGACGTTGTCCGGCATCGAGGGCTGGGCGATCAGCGGCTCGAGGTCGTCGAGGTCGATGACGATCTCGTCGGCGTAGTCGGCGTCCTCGTCGGGCTGGAGCTCGACGTGCTCGTCCTCGCGACCTATGCGGGAGAGCCAGTCTTTCGTCTTCTCGTCGGTCGGGAAGATCGAGGAGGTGGCCCCCAGCTCCGTGCCCAGGTTGGTGATCGTCGTGCGCTCGGGGATGGTGAGCGACTCGACGCCGGGGCCGGTGTACTCGAAGATCTTGCCGACGCCGCCCTTCACGGAGAGGCGACGCAGCATCTCGAGGGCGATGTCCTTCGCGGTGGCCCACTCGGGCAGCTCGCCCTCCAGGCGGACGTTCACGACCTCGGGCATCTCGACGTAGTAGGCGCCGCCGCCCATCGCCACGGCGATGTCGAGCCCGCCGGCGCCGATCGCCAGCTGGCCCAGGCCGCCGGGCGTCGGGGTGTGGGAGTCCGAGCCCAGCAGCGTCTTGCCGGGCGCCGCGAAGTTCTCCTTGTGGACCTGGTGGCAGATGCCGTTGCCGGGCCGGGAGAAGTACGCGCCGTAGGTGCCCGCCGCCGAGCGCAGGAAGCGGTGGTCGTCGGTGTTCTTGAAGTCGAACTGGTAGGTCTGGTGGTCGCAGTACTGCGCCGCCAGTTCCGTCTGGACTTCGTCCAGGTCCAGCGCCTCGAACTGCAGCCAGACCATGGTGCCGGTCGTGTCCTGGGTGAGGACCTGATCGATCTCGATCCCGATCTCCTCGCCGGGCTCGAGTTCACCTTCGACGAGGTGGTCGTCGAGGATCTGCTCCGTAATCGTCTGTCCCATATCGGCCGGAAATCGACCCTGCACGGATATAAATCCGGCGAGTTTTTCGACGCGCGACCGCCCCAAAAACCGGAAGACGGCGGCATTTCCGTGCGCTCGGTCCCTCTCGCGGCCGACCCCCCGGAGAGTGGACGAACGGTCAGTTGTGTCGCAATAGTTGCGCCGCGAGTTCAGATACGGTAACTCCGCGGGCGTCGGCCCCGCGTCCGGCCCGTCGGCGGGGCCCGCGGCGCGTCGGCCGCGTCCGACCCCGACACGGTTTTGGCGTCGTCGACGAACCCCCGTGTATGTTCGAGTCAGGCGCGTACGTCGCCGAGCGACTCCGGCCGATCGCCCCCGAGCAGGTCCAGCCCAACGGCGTCGACCTCACCCTCGACGCGGTCTTCGAGCAGGTCGAACCCGGTCGCATCGACCGCGAGGGCAAGCGCGTCGGCGACCGCGAGGCCGTCGCCGCCGAGGGGGACACCTACGACCTCGACGCCGGCGGCTACGTCGTCCGCTACGGGGAGACCATCGCCATCCCCGAGGGCCACGTCGGCTTCGTCTACCCCCGCTCGTCGCTGCTGCGCAACTCCTGCATGCTCAACACGGCGGTCTGGGACGCCGGCTACGAGGGCCGCGGCGAGGGGCTGCTGCAGGTCCACCACCCCCTCGAGATCGAGTCGGGGGCGCGGATCGCCCAGCTCGTCCTCGCGCGCGCGGATCACGATGCGACCTACGACGGGAGCTACCAGGGCGAGAACCTGTAGGGCCCCGTGGGAGCGACGCCCACGCGCTGCGCTCCGGAAGCGACGCCGCCTGCTTCGCTACGGCAGCGGCACCCACGCGCTCCCCGGGAGGACGCCGGCGAGCGCGAGCACGCCGATCAGCGCCGAGGTGACGACGATGCTGGCCGCCGGGGGATCGAGGTGGGTGTCGGCGTGGGCGTAGAGCGCGCGCTGGGCCGCCTCGCCGACGAGCCCCCCGAGGCCGCCGAACAGCGCCCCGAGCGCGACCGCCTCGCCGAGACCCATCGCCGCGGCGACGGCGGCGGGCGTGAGCGGCCCTCCCGTGCCGACGCTCGCCAGCACGACCGTACTCGCCGGCAGCGACATGTGGTGGGTCACCGGGACGTCGGCGGCGCCGCCGATCAGGAACGCCAGCGCGGCGACGCAGATACCGAACGCCAGGAAGGCGCTGGCGGTCACGTAGGCGACGTAGCCGCCGAGGGCGCCGACGACCAGCCCGAGCCCCAGGACGTGCGACCAGCGGTACTGGTAGGGGAGCCACGGCTCGACCGGCGGGCGGGTCCCCGCGCCGTCGGGCCTGGCGAACCGCTCCGGCTGGGGCCCCGCCCGCTCGAAGGGGCGCATGTCGAACAGCCGCCCCGCGGGCGCGCCGAAGACGCTGTAGCCGAAGACGAGTCGGTGGGCCAGCGCGGAGCCGACGACGCCGAGCGCGACCGGGTCGGTGGGGAGGCCGACCGACCGCGAGAGCGTCGCGAGCCAGTAGCCCAGCACGCCGAAGGCCCCGCCGACCGCGAGCACGTCCGGACGGCTCCCCAGCCCCCGCGTGACGTGTTTGGCCTCGTGGTACTCGAAGTCGGTGTCGAGGTAGCCCCGGGAGGCGGCGTACGCCGCCGCGGCGGCGCCCCCGCCGAACGCGACGTGGGGGCCGAGGACGACGCCGAAGGCGACGGTCCCGGTGACGTCGACGGGCGTCGCCGCGCCGAGGGTCCGCCCGGCCAGCGCGTACAGTTCGCCGACGATCACCACCAGTCCCGCGAGGACGAACGACGGGAGCGCGCCCACGGCGGCGCCGAAGGCACCGCCCGCGAACGCCGCGAGCACCATTCCGGGCGCCCAGAGATCGGGGAGCGCCATCGGTCAGGTGTCCGCGACGGATTCGTCGAGCGGTCCGTCGAGCAGTTCGTCGAACAGGTCCCGCACCCGGGACTCGATCTCGTCGCGGATCGCCCGGACGTCGTCGGGGTCCCGCCCGTGCGGGTCCGCGAGGTCCCAGTCGCGGGCGTCGCCCCGCCAGGTCGTCGGACAGATCCCCTCGGCGGAGCAGCCCATGGTGACGACCACGTCGACGTCCGCGAGGTCCTCGGGCGTGATCTCGCGCGGCGTCCGGTCCGAGAGGTCGATCCCCGCCTCGGCCATCGCCTCGACGACCACGTCGTGGACGCGGTCGGCGGGGTCGGTGCCGCCGGTCAGCAGGTCGATCCGGTCGCCGGCGTCCCGACGCTCCAGTTCGCGCTCGGCGAAGGCGTGGGCCATCTGGCTGCGCCCGGCGTTCTGGACGCAGACGAAGGCGACGGCGGTGCGGTCGTCGCTCACGCCGGGGCCTCCCGGGTCGCGTCGAGGGTCTCGACCAGTCGCTCGGCCCGATCCGTCGGACGGTAGTAGCGCCAGGTCCCCGCCTTGCGCCGGGCGACGAGTCCGGCCTCGGTCAGGTCCGCCAGCGCGTGGCTGATCGCGCTCTCGCTCACGTCCAGCAGCGGGGTGAGCTCGCAGACGCAGAGGTCCCCGTCGGCGGCGACGAGCAGTCGGACGATCCGGTAGCGCGTGCCGTCGCCGAGGGTCTTCAGCGCCCGCAGGTCGGGCGTCGGGTCGTCCGGAACCGCGCCCTCGAGCCGTTCGAGCGAAGCCAGTCGGTCCGCGACGTCGCCGTCGCAGCACTCGCCGAGCTCGTCGGCGAGAAGCCGGCGGAGACGGGTCGTGTCGGTCATCGTCGAGCTAGTTGAACGAACGCTCAGATAAGGATTCCGGGACGGCGATAGCGGCTGTGGTCGGCGACTGCGGACGACGACTCGCCGCTGCGGACGGCGACTCACGGCTGCGGACGGCGACCCGCGGCTGCGGGTGGGGCGTGGGGCGGCCTCGACGCCGGGTCGGAGCGACGGAACTGCGTCAGGGCGTCGGCGCCGCCTTCTGGAGCGCGGTCTCGGCGATGTTGCCGCCGTAGTCGGCGCTGCGGGAGAACGAGTCGACGATCAGCCCGAGCACCTGGGCCCGCGTGGGGTCGAGGTCCCGGAGGAGTTCGTCGATGCCGCGGGCGCGGGCGTCGATCTCCTGGACGGACTCGCGGGCGTGGTTGGCCAGGCGGGTCGCCTCGTCGCTGTCGTCGGTGAACAGCGCCTCCATCGCGTCCTCGACGACGGTGCCGGCCTCGCTGTGGAGCTCCGTCAGCGCCTCGAGCACGTCCTCGGGCACCGGCTCCTCCAGGTCCAGGGTGAGGTGGGCGATCTTGCTCGCGTGGTCGGCGATCCGCTCGAGCTGTCGCGCGCAGGAGTGGTAGTCGAAGCAGGTCTCCCGCGGCAGCCCGAGCTCCTCGGCGGCGGTGGGGTCCCGGAGCGTCGAGCGGAAGATCCGCGAGACGACCATGTAGAGGCGGTCGACGTCGTCGTCGCGGCCGATGACGTCCCGGGCCATGTCGTCGTCGAGTTCGCGCAGGGCCACGAGCGCGTCCTCGAGCATCGAGGTCGCGATGAGGCGCATCCGGCTCACGGCGTTGTGGATCGACAGCTCCGAGGAGTCCAGCAGGTCCCGGATCACCACCCGGTCGCGGGTCTCCTCGAGCACCTCCAGGCCGACGAGGCTCTGGGTCGCCTGCCGGATCGCCCGCCGCTGGTCGTTGGTGATGCGCGAGGCGGTCAGCGCGATGACGTCGAACCCCGAGACGTACATGGTCATCACCGCGCGCGTGAGTTCGTCGCCGGTCAGCCCGTCGACGTTCAGGGTGCCCTCCGTGTGTTCCTCCTCGCCCCGGGGGGTCAGCAACAGCGCGTCGCCGTCGGGGTGGAACTCGATCTCCGTCCCCGCCCCGACGTCGTGTTCCGTCGCCCAGGTCTTGGGGATCGTCACCGTGAACGTCGATCCGCCGGTGATCTGGACCTTGCGTGTCTCGACCATCGCGTGCGTCTTCACCCTTCGAATACATAAGCATGACCAATTCTATATATCTCACGAGTGTTCTCCGTGACGATCCGCAGATCGCCGCCGAAATGGGCCTTCTCGACGCCGTACCGGCGGAATTACCCAGTTCATCCTCGCCGCAACATCACTGGCTGGGGCGATCCGTGGAAACTCTATTTTCGGCAGGTTTGGGGCTTGTAAAGGCAAACATCCCGAAAACGTGTGTGTCGCTCTCCCCCCGGTACCAATTCCCATGGATAGATCTATATAGAAATCATAGTAGGGTATTTATGTAGAACTCGCCCAGGGTCAGGTGATGACGCAGGAGAACTCCAGCGACCGTTCGACACGCCGAAAATTCCTCGCCGCGACCGGCGCGGCTGGCATCGTGGGACTGGCCGGCTGCGCTGGCGGCTCGGGCGGCAGCGGCGGATCTGACGGCAGTTCGTCGGACGGGGGCGACGGGATGGACACCTCGCTGCTGAAGGCCGAGGGCTCCTCGACGGTCTACCCGATCGCGAACCGGGCGTCCTCGTTCTGGAACTCCAACCCGCCGGCCTCGGACCAGGAGTACTGGCCGACCAAGGAGTACGGCTACGAGACGGAGGACAACCTCGCGGACTACTGGGCGGGCAAGTACGGCTTCGAGGCCACCGGAGAGCAGGCGACGCCGCCGTTCCGCACCACCGTCGGCCTGAGCCACTCCGGCACCGGCATCAAGGCCGTCATGAACGGCCAGGTCGACATCGGCGACGCCTCGGCGCCGGCCGAGGCCGAACTCGACAACCCGAGCCAGGAAACCCTGGACAAGTTCGTCAACCACGTCGTCGCCCGCGACGGCCAGCCGATCGTCGTCTCGAAGGAGATCTACGACGCCGGCGTCACCAAACTGACCGGCGAGCAGGTCAAGGGCATCTACCAGGGCGAGATCGAGAACTGGTCGGAGGTCGGCGGCCCCGACAAGGAGATCTACGCGGTCGGTCGCGCCGAGGGCTCCGGGACGGACACCGCGTTCCGCCTGCACCTGCTGGGGGACGCGAACGCCTCGATGGCCGGGATCGACACCCGGAAGGGCGAGAACCAGCAGGCCAAGACCGTCGTCGAGAACTCCGACAACGCGATCTGTTACATCGCGCTGGCGTTCGTGAGCGAGGAGGCGCCCGCCATCGCGCTGGAGTTCGACGGCACGACCTACGAACTCGGCGGCGACCCGGGCCTGGGCGCGGCGGACTACCCGCTGAACCGCGATCTGCACATGTACACGTGGGAGGGCACCTCGAAGAAGGAGTCGGCGTTCATCAACTTCATCCTGAGCGAGATGGGCCAGGAGATGTTCGTCGAGTCGAACAACTACTTCCCGCTTCCCTCGAGCGAGATCGAGAAGCAGCGCTCGCTGCTCGCTGACCAGGTCTAAGCGCCGATAGCGGGCGAAAGGAAACATCCTTTTACCTTCCTCCAGTTGGGTATCACACAGATGTCGAACTCATCGGTATCGGTCTCGCTGGGTCGGTGGCGCGACGCGCTCGGCGATCTCGACCGGGGCGCGCTGGCCGCCGGCGTGATCGGTTCCGTGCTCTTGCTGGCCGCGTTCGTCGGCTTCCTCGTCGGGTCGAGCTTCACCGCGGTGGCGCTGCTCGGCGTGGTGCTCACGGTCGTCTACGGCTGGCTCGCCCACCAGGCCGAGACCGCCAAGGCGCTGACGTTCCTCACGACGATCTCGACGCTGCTCATCCTGGGACTCATCACCGTCTACCTGTTCTACGAGTCCATCCCCGTCTTCCAACAGATGGGGATCGTCGAGATCCTCACCAGGACCGAACAGCCCCTCTGGGAGCCGGCCCGGGACGTCTTCTCGCTGGCCCCGATGATCTGGGGCACGGTCATCGTGACGACGATCGCGACGCTGGTGGCGGCGCCGCTCGGGATCGCCGGCGCCCTGTTCATCAGCGAGATCGCCCCCGACACCGTCCGGGAGGTGACCAAGCCCGCGATCGAACTGCTGGCGGGCATCCCCTCGATCGTCTACGGCTTCCTCGGCTTCGTCGTCCTCAACACGTGGATGATGCAGCACTTCCGGCTCCCCGGCATCGGGAGCCTCTTCCTCGCGGGGCTGGTCGTCGGCGTGATGGCGCTGCCGACGGTCGTCTCCGTGGCCGAGGACGCCCTCGCGAGCGTGCCCGAGTCGATGAAGAGCGGCTCGCTGGCGGTCGGCGCGACCGACTGGCAGACCATGACCAACATCACCATCCCCGCGGCGTTCTCCGGGATCTCCGCCGCGGTCATCCTCGGCATCGGTCGCGCCGTCGGCGAGACGATGGCCATGACCGTCATCCTCGGGAACGTGACCGAACTCCCGGAGCCCCTCTACGACATCTTCGCCAACACCATCACCCTGACGTCGCTCATCGCGAGCCAGTACGGGTCGGCCGCCGGCATGCACGAGCGGGCGCTGTTCGCCGCCGGCGTCGTCCTGTTCGTCATCGTGATCGCGCTGAGCGTCGTCTCCCAGACCATCGAACGACGGATGAAACAGAAACTCGGAGGCAACGAATGAGCACCGACACCGCCCGGACGAACGACAGCCTGGTCCAGTCGGAGACCTCCGGCCTGCAGGTGGCGGCGCTGGGCGTCGTCGGCGTCAGCGTCCTCGTCTTCGCGCTGAACTGGGTGGTCCAGTTCGAACTCGTCGGCCTCACCGACGGCGTGGCCGGCGTCTCCGTGTTCCACCTGTTCGCCATCGCGACGCTGCTGGTCGGGCTGGGGGTGCTCTCGTTCGGCGCCCTCTCGCGGGCCGGCGTGACCGACACCCACCCCAGCGAGAACGCCGGGTCCGTCGCCGCGGTGCTGTTCGGGGGCATCTGGTTCGTCGTGGGCGGCCTGGTCGCCTCCCAGACCCTGGGGCTCGGGACGGTCGGCTGGGTGGTCGGCGCGCTGGTCGCCGGCGCCGCGGCGTTCGCCGTCACCGTCGGCCTCCGGGAGGACCTCGGCTCGACGATCCCCTCGGGGGGCCTGGCGCTGTTCACGGCCGGCGCCTACCTCTCCGGGGCGATCACGCCGGCGTGGACCTGGAGTCCGACGGGCTTCCAGGCGTCGTTCCTCGGCGTCGTCGTCGTCCCGCTGCTGTCGGCGTTCGTCTGTCTGGTCGCCGGCTGGTCGGCGTCGAAGGCCCGGGAGGGCTTCGGCATCCGGGGGCGACAGCGCGGCGCGTACTTCCTCATCTGGCTGGTCGTCGGCACCACGCTGGCCATCCTGGTGGTGCTGGTCCTCTACATCGTCGGGCGGGGCTACGAGTCGCTGTTCAACGGCGCCTCGCTGCTGCCCTTCTCGATCCCGTTCCTGATGCACAGCGGCGGCCTGACCGTCGACGTGAAGGGGATCCTCCCGGCCATCGTCGGCACGGTGTGGCTGGTGCTCGGGGCCGTGACGTTCGCGGTCCCCCTCGGCGTCGGCGCCGCGGTGTTCCTCACCGAGTACGCCGAACAGGGCGGGTTCACCCGGGTCGTCGAGACCGCGACCAACGGACTGTGGTCGACGCCGTCGATCGTCTTCGGCCTGTTCGGCTACGCGTTCCTGATCCCGCGGTTCGGCAACAGCAAGTCGCTGCTGGCCGGCATGTTGGTCCTCGGGTTCATGCTGCTGCCGCTGGTCCTGATCACGAGCCGGGAGGCGCTCAAGTCCGTCCCCGACGAGTACCGCGACGCCAGCGCGGCCCTCGGGGTCAGCCAGTGGCAGACCATCCGCGCGGTCGTGCTCCCGGCGGCGATGCCGGGGGTCATCACGGGCGTGATCCTGGGCGTCGGCCGCATCGCCGGCGAGACCGCCCCGATCCTGCTGGTCAGCGCCGGCGGCGTCCTCCCCTCGCGGGCGCCGAACATCCTCTCGGGGTTCCAGTTCACGGCGACGCCCCCGTTCGTGACCAACCCGGCCCTGCTGGAGCCGACCAGCGCGCTGCCCTACCAGCTGTTCGCGCTCATCACGGCGGGGCTGGGCCCCTCGCTGGGCGTCGACGACCCCGAGGGCTTCGCCTGGGGGGTCGCGCTCGTCCTCCTCCTGGTCGTGATGCTCTTCTACGCGGTCGGCATCGCCTCGCGAACCTACTTCCGGAGGAAGCTACACAATGAGTAAGACAGAATCCACCCCCGAACAGCAGAGCACGTCGACCACGACCGCGGGCGAGACCGAAGAACAGGTCCAGCCGGAGTGGACGGACTACCAGTTCGGCGGCGAGCCCAAGATCTCGGTGCGGAACCTGGACGTCTACTACGGCGACGATCACGCGATCAAGGACATCTCGATGGACATCCCCGAGGAGTCGGTGACCGCGCTGATCGGTCCCTCGGGCTGCGGGAAGTCGACGTTCCTCCGGTGTCTCAACCGCATGAACGACCGCATCAAGGCCGCCCGGGTCGAGGGAACCGTCGAGTTCGACGGCCAGGACATCTACCAGGAGGGGACGAACCTGGTCGAACTGCGGCGCCGGGTCGGGATGGTGTTCCAGGCGCCGAACCCGTTCCCGAAGTCGATCCGGGACAACATCTCCTACGGGCCGCGCAAGCACGGCGACCTCTCGACGGGGCTGCTGGCCCGGCTGCTGGGCCGGGACGACTCCGACGCGGAGGCCGAACTGGTCGAGCGCTCGCTCCGGCAGGCCGCGCTGTGGGACGAGGTGAGCGACCGCCTGGACGACAACGCCCTCGGGCTCTCGGGCGGGCAGCAACAGCGGCTCTGCATCGCGCGCTGTCTGGCGGTCGACCCGGAAGTGATCCTGATGGACGAGCCGGCCTCGGCGCTGGACCCGATCGCCACCTCGAAGATCGAGGACCTCATCCAGGACCTGGCCCAGGACTACACGGTGGTCGTCGTCACCCACAACATGCAGCAGGCCGCCCGGATCTCGGACCAGACGGCGGTGTTCCTCACCGGCGGCGAACTCGTCGAGTACGACGACACCGACAAGATCTTCGAGAACCCCGAGAGCCAGCGCGTCGAGGACTACATCACCGGGAAGTTCGGCTGAGCCGACCCCGGGGGATTCGGCGGCACCTCCGTCCTCGCTTCTGGCGCCTCCCAGACACGGCGCGAGCGGTCGCGCCGCATCTACGCGGCGTTCGGGTGCTGCCGCCCAGTCTATATATAGCTCTATAGAGCAATACTGAGACAGTAGTAATCTTCATGGCACGCCCCCTCCAGATACCCCTATGGCACGGAAGGACTATCAGGAGCGCCTCGAGGACCTCCGCGAGGACGTGCTCTACATGAGCGAGGTCGTCGCCGAGCGGCTCCGCCTGGGGTTGAACGCCCTCGAACAGCAGGACGAGGAGCTGGCCGAGGAGATCATCGAGGGCGACGACGAGATCAACCAGATGTACCTCGACCTCGAACAGGACTGCATCGACCTGCTGGCGCTCCAGCAGCCGGTCGCGGGCGACCTGCGGTTCATCGCCGCGTCGTTCAAGATCATCACCGACCTCGAGCGCATCGCCGACCTGGCGACGAACCTCGGGCGGTACGCCGAGGAGGCCGAGAAGGAGGTCTTCCCGGACGTCGACATCCAGCGCATCGGCGACGTGACCCTCGACATGCTCGCGATGGCGATGGACGCCTACGCCGAGGACGACGTCAACGCCTGTTACGCGGTCGCCGACCGCGACGACACGGTCGACCAGATGTGCTCGGAGGCGAGCGAACTGGTCGTGCGCGACCTCATCGAGAGCGAGGCCCTCGAACCCGACCAGGAGGAGGAGATCGAGACCGTCATGCAGGACGTCTCCCGGCTGCTGCTGACGATCCGCGACCTCGAACGCGTCGGCGACCACGCGGTCAACATCGCGGCCCGCACCCTCTACATGGTCGAGAACAGCGACGAACTCATCTACTAATCCCGACCTTTTGCGCTGCGCTCGGCGCGGCTCCGCCGCGCCTCGCTCGGCAAAAGCTCGACCAAAAGCGCTCCTCCCTCACTTCGGGCGCCTCGCTCCGCTCGGCACCCGCCGTTCGGTCGCCGGCCCGCTCGCTCACTTCGTTCGCTCGCGGTACAGCGGCTGGTCCGACCGCTCGGCGACTGGGGACAGCAACCGACGTGGCAGTCAGGTGAACCGACGTGGCAGTCAGGTGAACCGCCGAGGCAGTCAGGTGAACCGCCGACGCCGGAGACGCCGTCTCACCAGGCCGCTTCCAGCACGGCTTCGATCTCCTCGACCGTCGGATCCAGCGCCTCGGGACCGTTCCACATGTACTCGTCCTCGTAGGCGACGACGGCGGTCTCGTGCAGCGACTCACGGGTGGCGCCCTCGACGTCGCGGATGCGGCTCGGAAGTTCGAGGCCGTCGCGGACCGCCGCCACGGCGTCGACGACGGCGTCGATCCGGTCGTCGGCGTCGGTGACGTCGAACGCCTCCGCGAGGTCGTTCAGGCCCTCGCCCGTCGACTCGAGGATCCACCGCAGCGCCTGCGGGGCGACCAGGCCGTGGGCGACCCCCTGCTGGACGCCGTACTGGTGGCGCAGCGCGTGGCCGAAGGCGTGGATCGGGGCCAGTTTCGTCGCGCCGGGGACGGTCACCCCGAACTGCACGAGGATGTGTCCGAGCACGATCTGGTCCATGTCCTCGGGGTCGGTCGGCTCGTCGGTCAGCCCCGGCAGCGACTCGCGGAGGTACCGCAGGCCGCTCATCCCCGTGGCGTCGGTGATCGGCTCGCCGTTCTTCGAGTAGAGCGCCTCGATCCCCTTGTCGAAGCCGTTCATCGCCGAGCCGATCAACACGCCCTTGGGCGTCGTCTCGTACAGCGCCGGATCGTAGTAGCCCGCCGTGGCCATCAGCGCCCGGCTCAGCAGGGTCTTCTCGCCGGTCCGCCCGGGGACCTTGATCCCGGCGCCCGCCGAGAGGTCCGCGCCGGCGAGGGTCGTCGGGACGAACACGAGCGGGAGGAAGTCCCCCTCTTCCTCGACGACGATGGCGCCGGTCTCGTCGACCTCCCGCTGGATGTCCTCGATCTCGCGATAGCGGGCGTGGAGCACGCTCGTCATCGTCGCGATGTCGAGGCTGCTGCCCGCGCCGACGCCGACGAGCACGTCGACGTCGCGCTCGTCGACCACCTCCAGCGCCTCGTAGGCGGTCTCCATTCGGCACGCCGGGGTCGTCTCGTCGAAGACCTCCACCAGTCGGTCACCGAGCCCCGCCGTCACGGGGTCCATCACGGCCTCGTTGGCGCCGACGTTCGTGCCCGTCACCACCATCGCCCGGTCGAGGTCGAACCCGTCGAGGTCCTCGCCGAGGTGCTCGACGCAGCCGCGACCGTAGCGGATCTGTCCCGGTCGGTAGTCGTACGAGAAGGGCCTGGTGTCCAGCTCCATGCCCGCCACGATGAACAGCGGTGTGAAAGGTCTTGACCCGGCGGCAGTTCTGGCTACTGTCGCTCGTGGGCGATCTCACCGGGGACGATTTCCCGAGCGAGGCGCGGCGAAGCCGCGCCGAGCGCAGCGCAAAAGGTTCTACTGGAAGCCGATGCGACCGCTGCCGGCGCGTTCGACGCCCTGGCTGCCCCCGCCCCGGAACTGCTCTTCCATCTGCTCGTAGTAGTTGAGGATGTCCTCGGTGATGGTCGGGCGAACCGACTCCAGCGCCTTGCGGAAGTGGCGCATCTCGACCTCGTCGGCGTCGTCGTCCTCCCGGAGCGCCTCGATGGCGGCCTCGCGGGCGATCGACTCCAGGTCCGAGCCGACGTAGCCGTCGGTGATCTCGGCGATCTCGCGCAGGCTGACGTCCGGCGCAAGCGGCGTCGCGCCGGTGTGGATCTGGAGGATCTGCTCGCGGCCCTCCTCGTCGGGCTGGCCGACCATCACGAGCCGGTCGAACCGCCCCGAGCGCAGCAGCGCGGGGTCGATCATGTCCGGCCGGTTGGTCGCGCCGATCACCATCACGTCGCCCATCTCCTCGAGCCCGTCGAGTTCGGTCAGCAGCTGGTTCACCACGCGCTCGGAGACGTTGTTGCCGATCTCCTGGCCGCGGCTCGGCGCCAGCGAGTCGAGCTCGTCGAAGAAGACGATCGTCGGGCTGACCTGCCGGGCCTTCCGGAAGGTCTGGCGGATCGCCTTCTCGGACTCGCCGACCCACTTGCTGAGCAGCTGCGGGCCGCGGACGGAGATGAAGTTGGCGTTGGTCTCGTTGGCCACCGCCTTCGCCATCAGCGTCTTGCCCGTCCCGGGCGGGCCGTACAGCAGCACGCCCTTCGGCGCCTCGATGCCCATGCGCTGGAACTTCTCGGGCGAGGAGAGGGGCCACTCGACGGACTCCTGGATCTGCTGCTGGGCCTCCTCGAGGCCGCCGACGTCGTCCCAGTTGATCTTCGGGAGCTCGACCAGCACCTCCCGCATCGCCGAGGGCTCGACCTCGTTGAGCGCGCCGCCGAAGTCCTCGCGCTTGACGATCATCCGGTCGATGAGGCTCGGCGGGATGTCCTCCTCGTCGAGGTCGATCTCGGGGAGGTAGCGCCGCAGCGCCTTCATCGCGGCCTCCTTGGTCAGGCTCTCGATGTCGGCGCCGACGAAGCCGTGGGTCTCGTCGGCCAGGTGCGCGAGGTCGACGTCGTCGGAGAGCGGCATCCCGCGGGTGTGGATCTGGAGGATCTCCTGGCGCCCCGACTCGTCGGGGACGCCGATCTCGATCTCGCGGTCGAACCGGCCCGGGCGGCGCAGCGCGGGGTCGACGGAGTCGACGCGGTTGGTCGCCGCGATGACGATGACCTGGCCGCGGGTCTCGAGGCCGTCCATCATCGTCAGCAGCTGGGCGACCACGCGGCGCTCGACCTCGCCGGTGACGTCCTCGCGCTTGGGCGCGATGGAGTCGAGTTCGTCGATGAAGATGATCGACGGGGAGTCCTCCTTGGCGTCCTCGAAGATCTCCCGGAGCTGCTGTTCGGACTCGCCGTAGTACTTGGAGATGATCTCGGGGCCCGCGATGGAGAAGAAGTTCGCGGAGGTCTCGTTGGCGACGGCCTTCGCCAGCAGCGTCTTCCCGGTCCCCGGCGGGCCGTGCAGCAGCACGCCCTGGGGCGGCTCGATCCCCAGCTTCTTGAAGATCTGGGGGTGTTTCATCGGCAGCTCGACCATCTCGCGGACGCGCTGGATCTCGTTCTGGAGGCCGCCGATGTCCTCGTAGGTGATGCCGCCGCTGGCCTTCTCGAACCCCTGGATCGGCTCCTCGCGGAGTTCGACGTCGGTGTCCTCGGTGACCATCACGACGCCCTCGGGGTCGGTCTCGACGGCGATCAGCGGGATGGCCTGCCCGGGCGAGCGCATGAACGGGTGGTTGGTCGAGGACATCACGGGGACGATGTCGCGCTCGACGACCGGCCGTTTGAGGATCTGGCGCTTGACCATGCCGGCGGCGTCCGAGCCGAACTGGACGGACGCCTCCTCCGGCGGGGCCAGCACCAGGCGGTCGGCCTTGGTGGCCTCGGCCTTGCGGATCGTCACCCGCTCGCCGATGCCGACGTCGGCGTTCTGCCGGGTGAACCCGTCGATGCGGACCGTGTCGGTGTTCCAGTCTTGCCGGTCCGCCCGCCAGACCTTCGCGGCGGTCGTCTCGGCGCCCTCGATCTCGATGATGTCGCCGGGCGAGAGCTTCAGATGGAGCAGCGTGTCCGGATCAAGACGGGCGATACCGCGCCCCGAGTCGTTCGGGTACGCTTTCGCCACTTCGAGTTGGACTTCGTTCATAGTGACCTCGGAGGGATACGCTATTCTCGGTGTCGGGCGGGGTTAAGTCCTTTGCTACACCGTACCGCATTCGGCCAACGGCGCCGACCAGCGGGCGCGAGCCCGCGGGATTCGGGCGCCCCGGCCCCCGACCGGACCACGAGGGCTTTTTGCCGACGCGCCGGCCACCCCCTGTATGAACGTACTCGCGTTCGACGGTCGGATGGGCGCCAGCGGCGACATGCTCCTGGGCGCGCTGCTGGCCGCCGGGGCCGACCGCGACGCCCTGGCCCCCGTCGAGGAGTCGCTGCCGGTCCGCTACGACGTCGGCGAGACCGTCGTGGGCGGGATCGCCGCGACCACCGTCCACGTCCGTCACGACGACGCAGCCGGGGAGCGCGACAGTGCGGACGGGGGCGACAGCGACGCAGACAGCGGGGACGACGCCCCGGACCACGACCGCCCCCACGACCACGCCGAGGGGGCGGGGCCGACCCGGACCTACGCTGAGGTCGTCGACCTGGTCGAGTCGATGTCGCTCCCGGCCGAGGCCCGCGGTCGCGCGCTGGCCGTCGTCGACCGACTGGGCGAGGCCGAGGCCGCCGTCCACGGGACGTCGCTGGAAGACACCCACTTCCACGCGGTCGGCGCCGACGACGCCGTCGCCGACGTCGTGGGGGCGGCGCTGCTCCTGGCGGACCTGGACCCCGACCGGGTCGTCACCACGCCCGTCGCGGCGGGCAGCGGCGAGGTCGAGACGAGCCACGGCACCTACCCCGTCCCGACGCCCGCCGTCGTCGAACTCGCGGAACGCGCCGACTGGTCGCTCCGGGGCGGCCCGGTCGAGGCCGAACTGCTGACCCCGACGGGGGCGGCCATCCTGGCAGAGATCGCCGCGGGCGTGGACGCGCTGCCACCACTGCGGATCCGGGCCGCCGGCTACGGCGCCGGCGACCGCCGCTTCCCGGACCACCCGAACGTGCTCCGCGCGCTGGTCGGGGAGGGCCAGGGCGACCTGGCGCGCGACGACGTGGCGGTGCTCGAGACCAACCTCGACGACGTCGCCCCGGAGGTGCTCGGGAGTCTCCAGGAGACGCTGGGCGAGGCGGGCGCCCGCGACGTGACCGTCCTGCCAGCCACGATGAAGAAGTCCCGCCCGGGCCACCTGGTGAAGGTGGTCTGCAAGCCCGCCGACGTCGAGCGGGTGGCCCGTCGGCTCGCCGAGGAGACGGGGACCCTCGGCGTCCGCGAGCACGGCGCCGGCCACCGCTGGGTGGCCTCGCGGGCCTTCGAGACCGCCGAGCTCGACGTCGACGGCGAGGCCCACGAGGTGGCCGTCAAGGTCGCCAGCGACCTCGCGGGCGAGGTGTACGACCTGAGCGCCGAGTACGACGACGCCCTCGCGGTCGCCCGCGAGACCGGCCTGCCCGTCCGGGAGGTGCTCCGCCGCGCCGAGGCGGTGGTGGCCGAGCGGCTGGACGGGCTGGACGAGTAGTCGCGACCGCAGGAACGAACTAGCGCTCCTCGTCGCCGCGGTGCTCCGCGAGCGCCTCCTCGACGGTGAGTTCCCCGCTGGCGACCCGGCGGGCCAGCGCCTCGTCGATGGTGCGGCCCGTCTCGGAGCGCTCGCGGGACTCGCGCTTGATCACCTGCAGTTCGCCCGCCGTGGGTTCGACCTCCCGGGACTCGACCCGTTCGCCCTCGATGTGTGCGATGTTGACCGCGGCGAGCACGTCGCCCATCCCCCGGGCGCCGGTGCCGAGGTACGGCGTGGTCCCGGTCTCGTCGACGAGTTCGACCGGCACGTCCTCGAGGTCGTTGACGAGCTGGGCGCCCTGGAGCCGGGCGCCGTCGCCGACCCGGACCAGCGGGTCCACGGCGTCCGCGACCTCCTGGCGGACGACCTCGGCGGCGTCGGCCAGCTGGACGTGGAACGCCGCCACGACGGTGTCGCCCGAGAGGACGGCGATCCCCGGTCGGGGCCCGGGGTCGACGCCGACGACGGTCCGGCCGTCCGCGCCGCGCAGGAGGGCGGTGGCCTCGTCGACCGCGCGGCGGGCCTCGTCGGCGCCGGCGGCGACGTGTTCGACACCGTCCGGCGCGGGTTCGCCGGGGGCCGTGACCACCACGCGGGTCCCCTCCGGGAGGGGGTCGCCGGGCTCGACGGTGGTGAAGGTCACCCCGCGGTCGCGGAGTTCGCCCACGACCTCGTGGTAGAGCTCGAAGTCCGCGGTGGCGACGACGATCATACGATCCGTTGCGACGGCGGGGGGTAAAGCGTGTCGAGGGCCGTCGAGTCGGGGTCGGGGACGGCCGCGTGTCGGCCCGGGGATCGGAGCGGGGCGACGGGTCGGGGAGGAAGGATCGGAGCGGGGCGACGGGTCGGTGAGGAAGGATCGGCGAGGAAGGATCGGCGGGGACCGTCGAGCGCGGGGCCGGACCGTGGCTCGCTCGCCCGACGGGAACGGTTCGCGCTAGGCTCGCGGAGTGCTGCGGCTGTTCTCCAGTGCGCTCCCGCAGTCGGGACAGGTCTGCCGGTAGGGACTCGCCTCCAGCGTGGTCCCGCAGTCCGGACATTCGTACTGAATCATCCCATAATCGCCTTGGAACTGCTGTGACATAATTATTCGGGCTACAAACGTCCAGTTCTCGGCGGAATTTCTGTTATCGGTCGCCTAACGCGGCGCTCGCGGTCGTCGCCGCGGTTCGGCCTCCCCCGGACGACAACCGTTTTACCCCAGCCACGTCCCGGTTCGCGTATGTACGTGGATCTCGGAAACGTTCTGGACGCGACGCCGGGCGTGGGCCGCGAGGCGCTCGAGCGACTCGACGAGCGCGTCGCCGACGCCCACGAGCGGATCGAGCGCGGACGCGAGGGGGCCGAACACGGCTACGCCGCGCTGAACCTGCCCGAGACCGCCGACCCCGACGCGATCCGGGCGGCGGTCGCGCCCTTCGGCGACCCCGCGGCGGTCCTGACGGTCGGCATCGGCGGATCGGCGCTCGGGGCGGCGACCGTCGAGCGCGCCCTCCGGGAGCCCGACGATCCGCCGGCGTACTTCCTCGACAACGTCGACCCCGAACACGTCGCGGGCCTGCTGGACTCGCTGCCCCTCGCGGAGACGGTCGTCAACGTCGTCTCCCGGTCGGGCACCACGGCGGAGACGCTCGCGAACTTCCTGGTCGTCCGCGACGCCATGGAGTCCGCCGGCGTCGACTGGACCGAGCGCACCTTCGTCACGACCGGCGCGGAGGGGAACCTCCGCGACCTCGCCGACCGACACGACCTCCCATCGCTGCGCGTGCCCGACGGCGTCCCCGGGCGGTTCTCGGCGCTCTCGACGGTCGGCCTCGCGCTGGCGGCCATCCAGGGCCGGGACCTCGAGGGCCTGCTCGCCGGCGCCGGCGCGGAGGCCGACGCGCTGGCGGGGTCGCTGTTCGACTCGCCGGCCTACGCCTACGGCGCGGCCTGCTACGCGCTGGCCGAGCGCGGCGCCGCCGTCAACGCGATGATGCCCTACGCCGAGGGGCTCGAGGAGTTCGCCGAGTGGTTCGCCCAGCTGTGGGCCGAGAGCCTCGGCAAGGACGGCCTCGGGCAGACCCCCGCCCGCGCCCTCGGGGCGACCGACCAGCACTCACAGCTCCAGCTCTACCGCGCCGGCCCCCACGACAAGCTGGTGACGCTCGTGCGCCCCCGCGAGCGCGAGGACCGGGCCGTCCCCGAGACAGACCTCGAGGGGCTGGCCTACCTCGGCGGCTCCTCGCTCGGGGACCTCCTGGGCGCGGAGTTCGAGGCGACCGAGGCCAGCCTCGCCGCCGCGGGCGTGCCGAACGTCCGGGTCGAGATCGACGAACTCGACGCCCGCGGCGTCGGCGAACTCCTCTACGGGATGGAGGCCGCCTGCGTCCTCTACGGCGAACTCGCCAGCGTCTCGACGTTCACCCAGCCCGCGGTCGAGTGGGGCAAACGCGCCGCCCGGGGCCTGCTCGGCGGCGGCGACTTCGCGGAGGCCGACGCGGTCGCGGAGAAGCGGACGCTGCTGATCGACTGAGCCGCCGGCCACGGCGCCCGACGGGACCGGAGAGTCTATTCCCCGGCGGCGGCAAGGGTCTGGCATGTCCGTCGACGTGAGCGACCCCGACCTCCCCGTCTGGCTCCGGGGCGGGGTCGCCACGATGCACGCGGTCGTCGCCATCGCCATCGCCTTCCTCAGCGGGATCGTCCTCGCGGTCCTCGGCCAGGACCTCCTCGTCACCGCCGGCCTGTTCGCCGCCGAAACCCCGGTCGCCAACGCCGTTACCACCGCGTTCCAGTACGTCGGCTTCGGCCTGGCGATGGCGCTGTACCTCACCTCGATCGAGCGGCGCTGGCTCGTGGTCGGTCGCGTCCGCCTCCCGACGCGCCGGGAGTTCCTCGTCGTCGCGGGCGGGCTGGTCGCACTCTTCGGCATTTCGCTCGGACTCAGTGCGCTGCTGGCGGCGCTGGGCGTCGAGGTGGCCCAGAACCGCGTCGTCCAGCAGGGGACCGAGGCGCCGCTGCAGTTCCTCTACATGATCCCGGTGACGGTGCTGTTCGTCGCGCCCGGCGAGGAACTGGTCTACCGGGGCGTCGTCCAGGGGCTCTACCGGGAGGCGTTCGGCCCGACGGTCGCCATCGGGGTGGCCAGCCTGCTGTTCGGGGTCTCCCACTGGCTGGCGCTGGTCGGCGTCGGCGGGACCGGCAAGCTCGTCTACGTCCTGATCGCGGCGGTGCTCGGGGTCGGCCTCGGGCTGACCTACGAGTGGACGGGCAACCTGGTGGTCCCCATCGCGGTCCACGGGCTCTACAACGCGCTCCGGTTCCTGCTCGGCTACGCGACGGCGACGGGGCTGTTCTGAGGCGGCGCGGCGTCGACTCAGGTGGGGTTCTTCCGCGCGAGGCCGCTGCCGCAGATGGGACAGCGCTCGCGGTGCTCGTCGAACTCGCGGCCACAGCCCTGGCACTGGAACGTCCAGGAGCGCTGCTCGGCGATGCCCTCCCGGGCGATCACCTGGACGTCGACGCCGAGGCGCTCGGCGACGTTCTGCATCGCGTAGTCGTCGGTGACGAGGGTGGCGTCGAGTTCGAAGGCGGCGGCGAGCAGCCGGGTGTCGGTGTCCGAGAGCTCCTCGCCGTCGCCCGTCTCGCGCGCGGCGCGCTCGACCTTCTCGATGGTCCCCTCGGCGGGGATGTGGATGTGCATCCCCGACCCCTCCATGGCGTCGAACCGGAGGGCGCTCTCGTCGTGGAGTTCCTCCTGGACCATCGGGATGGAGGCGACGTCGTCGTCGGTGTGGTACTCGTTGATGAACGCAGAAGAGTCCAGAACCTGCATCGGGCTACCGTTGGACGACGATGTAGTCCTTCACCGCCTGCACGCGGGAGACCGGCACCTCGATCCGGCCCTGTTCGTCGGTGACGAAGCCCATCTGCTCGGGGGCGACCTCCTCGTTCGGCGAGACCAGCAGGTCGTGCAGCGCGCCGGTCTTGGCGTCCATCGTGATGTTGTACAGCATCCCGAGTTCGGTCCCGTCCGATCCCATGACGGCCTTACCCGAGAGGTTCTCGGCGAGTACGTCTGCCATGCTCCCACTTCTCGCGCCGCGCCACATAAACGCCACGGGGACGTCTGACGCGAGGCCGACGCTCGGGACGACGCGGGGTCAGCGACGAGGGGGTGAGGCGGGCCGACGACGAGGGGGTGAGGAGGGGTCGACGACGAGGGGGTGAGGAGGGGTCGACGACGAGGGGGTGAGGCGGGGTCGACGGCGAGGGGGTGACGCGATGTCCCGCCGGGGACGCGGGGTCGACGTTCGGGCCGACGCAGGCCGGCGGTAGGGACGCCGAACCGACGACGGGCCCTCCCCCGCGAGTCGAAACTGGTAACTACGGTGACGGACTCCCTACATCCAAGAGACTTTCTCTCGGTGATTTTCGATGTCCGACGCCAACACAGACGCCGAGGCAGACGCCGATAGCGGGTCCGGAACCCTCCGGACCCCCATC
Source organism: Haloferacaceae archaeon (assembly GCA_042216345.1). Taxonomy (GTDB): domain Archaea; phylum Halobacteriota; class Halobacteria; order Halobacteriales; family Haloferacaceae; genus JBDGUA01. Next base: position 17,968 of record JBDGUA010000052.1, on the reverse strand, counting down.
GTCGCCGTCCTCGGTCACGTCGACCACGGGAAGACCAGCCTCCTCGACAAGATCCGCGGCTCCGCCGTCAGCGAGGGCGAGGCCGGCGCCATCACCCAGCACATCGGCGCCACCGCCGTCCCCCTCTCGACCATCTCCACGATGGCCGGCGAGCTCGTCGATCCGACCGACTTCGACCTGCCCGGCCTGCTGTTCATCGACACGCCGGGCCACCACTCGTTCTCGACGCTGCGGGCCCGCGGCGGCGCCCTCGCCGACATCGCGGTCCTCGTGGTCGACGTCAACGACGGCTTCCAGCCCCAGACCGAGGAGGCCATCGACATCCTCAAGCGGACGGGCACGCCGTTCATCGTCGCCGCCAACAAGGTCGACACGACCCCCGGCTGGAACCCCCGCGAGGGGTCGCCGATCAAGCCGTCCTACGACGCCCAGAGCGACCGGGCGCGCTCCCGGCTCGACGAGAACCTCTACGAGATCATCGGCCAGCTCTCCGAGCGGGGGTTCTCGGCGGACTTCTACTGGCGCGTCCAGAACTTCCAGCAGAACATCGGGGTCGTCCCCGTCTCCGCGCTCACCGGCGAGGGCGTCCCGGACCTGCTGGCGGTGCTGATGGGCCTCTCCCAGCGCTACATGAAAGACGAGATGGCGGTCGACCTCGCGGGCCCCGGCGCCGGCACCGTCCTGGAGGTCAAAGAGGAGCGCGGCTTCGGCGCCACCATCGACGCCATCCTCTACGACGGGAGCATCGAGGCCGGCGACCGGATCGTCGTCGGCGGCGTCAACGGCCCCCTGGTGACCGAGGTGCGGGCGCTGCTGAAGCCCCGCGAACTCGCCGAGATCCGCACCGAGAAGCGCTTCGAGAAGGTCGACCGCCTGGAGGCCGCCGCCGGGATCAAGATCGCCGCGCCGGACCTCGACGAGGCCATGGCGGGCGCGCCCGTCCGGGTCGTCCGCGACCGCGACCTCGACGAGGTGGTCGCGGAGGTCGAGGCCGAACTCGCCGAGATCGCCGTCGAGACCGCCGAGGAGGGCGTCGTCGTCAAGGCCGACACCCTCGGCAGCCTGGAGGCGATGGCCGACACCCTCCGCGAGGCGGAGGTGCCGATCATGCGCGCGGAGGTCGGCGACATCGCCCCCCGTGACGTCGCGGTCGCCTCGACGGCCGCGGAGGACGTCCACCGGGCCATCCTCGGGTTCAACGTCGACGTCCTGCCGAACGCCACCCAGGAACTCGAGGAGTCCGACGTCCGGCTGTTCGCCGACGACGTCATCTACCAGCTCGTCGAGGAGTACAGCGAGTTCGTCGAGGAGCGCCAGCGCGCCCAGCAGGAGACGGTGCTCGAGAAGATCGTCCGCCCCTGCCGGTTCCGCATCCTCGAGGACCACGTCTTCCGCCAGAACGACCCGGCGGTCGTCGGCGTCGAGGTCATGGCCGGGACGCTCCAGAACAACCGCAACGTCGTCACGTGGGAGGGCAACGAGCCCACCCGCGTCGGCCGGCTCTCGGGCATCCAGGACCAGGGCGAGGACGTCGACGAGGTCCGGGCGGGCTCGCGCGTCAGCATCGCCATCGACGGCCCGACCGTCGGTCGCGACATCGACGAGGGCGACGAGCTGTGGATCGAACTCCCGGAGAAGCACGCGAAGATCCTCGAGCAGGAACTCACCGACGACATCCCGGCCGACGAACTGGAGGCGCTCCACGGTTATCTGGACAAGCACCGCAAGCGCGACCCCTTCTGGGGGAAGTGAGACTCAGACGTCCCCGTCGGGATCGTACTCCCCGTCCAGGTACGCCCGCCCCTGATCGGTGATCTGGTAGTACGGCTGGCCGTCCTCGATCCGGCGGATCAGCCCCTGCTCGCGCAGGCCCTTGATCGCCCGGGTGATCGTCGTCCGCGAGGGCGGTCGCTCCAGCTCCCGCTGGAGGTTGATCGTGATTGCTCCCGGCGTGACGGCGATCTCCGCTCGTGCGAGTAACCGCAGCACAGAGTCGGACGAACTGTTCTTCCACTCCGGGAACCGCACCATTGGTATCTCGATAGGCCGGGCCTATGCTTAAAATAAACCTTTGGAACGGCCCGGGATCTTGCCTGTTCCGGGTCGATTGCACCGGTACGGAGTAGCCAACTACCGGACACTAATCGGTGCCCGGCGGCGAGGTCGGGGGAGCCGCGCCTATCGAGCGGTGGGTGTGATGTCGTCGCCGAGGGCGGTCATGACCTGCAGGGCCGCGCTGGCGGCGAGGCCGCGGGCGACCTCGTCGCGCTCCTCCTGGTCGAGGCCGTTCTGGAGGTCCTCGGGCGTCGGCGTCAGTCCCGCGCTGACCGGGTGGCCGACCGGCGGCTGGATCGCCACCGTGGCCTCCGGGCCGTTGGCGCCGTCGCTGAGTTCCGAGCCCACGGCGTACCCCTCGGGGAGGTACGACTCGGTGCGAGCGACGATGCTGGCCAGCGCCTCCCGCAGCAGTTCGCGCTCCTCCGGCGAGAGCTCCACTGGATCGGAGGGCTGGCCGGCGCCGACGACGCCCGGCGAGCCAGCGTAGGGAGTGTTTCCGTTCATGAAGGTGTGGGATCCCTAGGGGGACACCCCGTATAAAAGCGTCGGCGTCGCCGGATTCCGGGCGGCTCAGCGGATCGGCTCGCTCTCGCCGTAGGCCGCGAGCACGACCGCCGTGGTGTAGACGCCGGCCTCGGCGTCGACGCTGGCGATCTCGACGCGCTCGTCCTCGAACTCCCAGTCCCGGAGCGCCCGGCCGGCGGCCAGACCCTGCTCGACGCGCTCGCGGATCGTCTCGGCGTCGGCCTCGGCGGCGGCCTCGTAGAACAGCCCCGGCCCGGGGCCGGTCGTCCACCCGAGGCCGGCGCTGACCCGGCCCGGTCCGGTCGTGGTCGCCCGGGCCTGGACGACCGTGAGGCGATTGCCGGCGGGTCCGAGGTCCGGCGCGCTCTCGACGCGCTCGACGGTCGCGTCCGCTGGAACGACCGAGGAGACGGGAACCAGGTTGTAGTTGTGGAGGTTCGCCTCCGCGAGCGCGGCGTCGTAGGAGGCCATCGCCGTCGGCCCGGTGGCCACGCCGCCCGCGACGTGGATGGTGGTCATCGCCTAGCCATCGGTCCCTGCGGCGGTAATCGGTTTCGACTCGCGACACGCGGCGTGGCTCCCGCGCGGTGACCGACTCGGGGGCCGCCGGCCGGTCGACTCGTCCCCGGTCGTCACCCGTGCGAAGTTGCGTCCTCGTACAGCCCGGCAACTACGTCGGCGTACCGCTCGCGGATCTCGTGGCGCCGCTTCTTCAGCGTCGGCGTCAGGAGGCCGTCCGCCTCGGTGAACGCGCGGTCGACGAGCCGGAAGCGCTCGATCCGCTCGTGGGGCTCGAGGGTCTCGTTGACGCACGCGACCGCCCGGGCGACCCGCTCGCGCAGCCGGTCGTCGGCCGCGCGCCCCCCCGGACCGGCGGGGCGGTCGACCCCCTCGCTGGCGGTCCGCCCGGTCGCCCCGGTGGTCGCCGGGACGATCAGTGCGGCCACGAACTTCCGCTCGTCGCCCAGGACCAGCGCCTGCTCGACGGGGTCGCACTCGACGAGCGCCGCCTCGATCGGCGCGGGCGCGACCTTCTTGCCGGTCGAGAGCGCCAGCACCTCCTTGCGCCGGCCCCGGAACCGGAGGTAGCCGTCCGGCCGGCGCTCGACGACGTCGCCCGTGCGGAACCAGGGGCCGGCCTCGCGGTCGTCCTCACTGCCGTGCTCGCGGTCGACCTTCCTGCCGTGCTCGGGGTCGACCTCACTGCCGTCCTCCGCTCGGACGAACGCCCCTGCGGTCGCCTCGGGGCGGTTCCAGTAGCCCTCGGTGACGTTGGGACCGCGGACCAGCAGTTCCCCGACCTCGCCGCCGTCGACGGGGCGCATCGACGCGTCGACGTCGGTGTCGAGCCGGGTCTCCACCCCCGCGAGCGCGGGGCCGACCGTCCCCGGACGGGACGCCCCGGGTGGGTTGACGGCGACGACCGGGGCGGTCTCCGTGAGGCCGTAGCCCTCGAGTACCGGCACTCCCATGCCGCGGTAGCGCCTCGCCAGCGGCTCGGGGAGGCTGCTGCCGCCGCTGATCGGGAACGCCAGGCGCCCGCCGAGGGCAGTCCGCACCGCCGAAAAGACCAGCCGGTCGGCCAGGGCGTGACGTGTCCGGAGCCGAAGACCCGGATCGTCCGCGGCGTCGTACTCGCGGGCGACGTCGACGGCCCACTCGAAGAGCCGCCCGCGCGCCCCCTCGCCCGCCCCCTCGCGAAGGCCCTCGAAGAGCTTCTCGTAGAGCCGCGGGACGCCCGTCAGCACCGTGGGCCGGACCGCCGTCAGGTCTTCCCGGAGCGTCGACGGGCTCTCGGCGTAGGAGACGCACCCACCGACGGCGAAGAGCAGGTAGTGGCCGACGAGGCGCTCGAAGACGTGCGAGAGGGGGAGCACCGAGAGGCTCACCGCGGTGTGGTCCAGCGTCCCCGCCGCCGGGCGGTCGGAGCGGGGACCGAACCGGCGGGCGCACTGGGTCACGTTCGATCCGAGGTTCCGGTGGGTCAGTCGCACCCCCTTGCGGCGCCCGGTCGTCCCCGAGGTGTAGACCAGGGTCGCCAGGTCGTCCGGGTCGCGGGCGTCGAGCCACGATTCGTAGGCCCCGGGGTCGAAGTCGGCGGCGCCGCGCTCGTAGACCTCGCCGAGCGAGTAGACCGACAGGTCGCCGACCTCGATGTCTCCCTCCGCCGTGGTGCCGCCCTCCGTGGCGCCGTCGCCCTCCGTCGTGGTGCCGCCCTCCGTGGCGCCGTCGCCCTCCGTCGTGGCGCCGCCCTCCGTGGCGCCGTCGCCCTCCGTCGTGGCGCCGCCACCCCCCGCCGTCGCGCCGTCGCCGC
>JBDGUA010000052.1:0-12971 GCA_042216345.1 Haloferacaceae archaeon | reverse complement strand
GCGCCGTCGCCCTCCGTCGTGGCGCCGCCACCCCCCGCCGTCGCGCCGTCGCCGCACGTCTGCACGCTCTCGGCCTCGTCCATCACGACGGCGAACGAGAGCCCGAGATCCGCGGCGACGTCGGCGACCCGTTCGAGGACGGCGGCGTTCTCGACGACCACGCCCGTCGCGCCCGCGTCCTCGAGGAGCGAGCCAATCTGGCCGGTCGAGGCGGTGGGGGAGACGCCGGTGACGACCGCGCCCGCGGCCAGCAGCGCGAAGTCCGACAGCGCCCACTCCATGCGGGTGTGGGCGACCACCCCGACGCGCTCGTCGTCGGCGACCCCGAGCGAGCGGAAGCCCGCGGCCAGGCGGCGGACCAGCCCGCGCATCTCCCCGTAGGTCAGCCTGGCGAACTCCCCCTCGGGGGCGGCGGGGACCGCGCCGGCGGCGACGAGCGAGCGATCGTACACGCCCCCCTTGTACTGCTGGGCGGGCCGGTCGACGTGGTTGCGCGCGCTCGCCTCGAACGCCTGCGAGAGCGTCTCGTCGCTCCGAACCGGGTGCTCGAACGACGCCTCCACCTCCCGCCGATGCATGTCGACACCCTCCAGCGACGCGCGTAAAACTGTGTCCTTGCGGGATCTTCGACCGCCGCGCCGTCGACCGGGCGCGCTTCCACCGTCCCCCAGTCCGCGGGTCTCCCCGTTCGCGACGGACTACCCTCGGACCGTGGCCGACGCGACGCGCCGGCGCGGGCCCGGGACTCCGGGGGGCTACTTCTCCGCGCGGCGGTCCAGGTAGCCCAGGACGCCACGGACGTTCAGCCGCGTCTCGGCCTCGGCCTTCTCGTCGCCCCAGACGCCCCGGACGTCGGCGTGCTCGACGAAGTGCTGGATCACCGCCTCGTCGTCGGGCTCGCGCTCGCGGACCCGGCGGATCGCCTCGACCCACTCGACGAGGGTCCGCTTGTAGCCGTCCATGACCGTGCGCTCGTACCGCCGGTCGCCGAAGTGGCCGAAGCAGATGCGCTCGGGCGCGCGGTCCTGGATCGTCCGGACGTCCGCCAGACACTGCTCGAGGTCGAAGTTCGCGGGCGGGGAGGTCTGGACGACCTCGTCGCGGGCGGAGACGTAGATGCCCGCGGCGTCGCCCGTGAACAGCACGTCGTCGCCCTCGTCGTGGTAGAGCACCTGGTGGGGCGCGTGCCCGGGGGCGTGGACCACCTCGACGCTGCGGTCGCCCAGGTCGACGCGGTCGCCGTCCGAGAGCCCCTCGATGCGGTCCTCGGGTACGGGTACCGGGTCGGCGTAGTACTGCCACTGGTCCTCGACGGCGGCCTTCGTGCCGGCGACGAGTCGCTCGGGCGAGACGAGGTGGCGCACGCCGATCTCGTGGCAGTAAGCCGTCGCGTTCGGGCACGCTTCGAGGAGGTAGCCCGCGCCGCCGGCGTGGTCGAGGTGGACGTGGGTCAGCAGGACGTGCCGGAGCTCCGCCGGGTCGATGCCGACCGCGTCCATGGCGTCGAGGACGCGGTCGTGGTGGGTGCCCATCCCGGTGTCGACCAGCGCCGGCTCGTCGGCGTCGACGAGGTAGACCGACCCGTACTGGGCGGTGTCGAACATCCCGGTGTCGACGTAGTGGATGGCGTCGCTGTTTTCGACGGCGAAGACGTCTCCGATACCCATGGAGGGTGTGAGCCCCTGGGCGTGAAAAGGGTTGCTCGACGGCGCTACAGCGGCTGTCCGGGCGGCGGGCACCGGAATCCGGCCCCCGGCATGTGGGTCGCTACTCGGCCGGCGTCCTTGCTCGCCCCGCGTCCCTGCTCGGGTCGCGTCGCTACTCGTCGGCCTGCTCCTCCTCGGCGTCCGTGCCGTGGATCATCGACGACGCCGACTCGGCGACGCCGTCGGGGTCAGGCTGGTCGGGCGGCGTCTCGTGCCACTGTTCGGACTTCTCGGTGAGTTCCGCGCGCTCCTCGGGGTCCTCGCGCTCGGGTGGTCGCTCGCGGTCCGGGTTCTCGGTGGGCATACCAGACCGGACGCGCGCCGGACGCACCAGTCTTCGCCCACCATTTGGGGGGCGTTTATGCCGAGCGGGGCCGGGGGCCGTTAACGGCCGGCCCGTGAGCCGGCGGAACACGCAAACCCCATACCAGATGCCGCCCAAACGGGGGACATGCGAGAGCCGCCACAGACGGACGAGGGATGGTTCGCGCTACACGACTTCCGGTCGATCGACTGGGACGCGTGGCGCGACGCCCCCGAGCGCGAGCGCGAGCGAGCCATCGAGGCCGGCGTCGAGTTCCTCCAGGCCTGCGAGGACCTCGCCGACGCGGAGGAGGGCGCCACCGGGGTGTTCTCGATCCTCGGCGACAAGGCCGACCTGCTGATCATGCACTTCCGCCCGTCGCTGGACGACCTCTCGGCGCTGGAGCGGCGCTTCGAGTCGACCGCGCTGGGCGCGTTCACCGAACAGACCGACTCGTACCTCTCGGTGACCGAGGCCTCGGGCTACACCTCCGACGCCTGGTTCGAGGGCGACCGCGAGGAGATGGACACGGGGCTGCGCCGCTACATGGAGCGCAAGCTCTACCCGGACCTCCCCGACGGCCAGTACGTCTCGTTCTACCCGATGAGCAAGCGCCGCGGGGAGGAACACAACTGGTACGACCTCCCCTTCGAGGAGCGCGCCGACCTCATGGCGGGCCACGGCGAGATCGGCCGGGAGTTCGCGGGGAAGATCCGGCAGATCATCGCCTCCTCGGTCGGCCTCGACGACCACGAGTGGGGCGTCACCCTCTTCGCCGAGGACCCCACCGACCTGAAGGACATCGTCTACGAGATGCGCTTCGACGAGGCCAGCTCCAAGTACGGCGAGTTCGGCCAGTTCTTCACCGGGCGGCGCTTCCCGCCGGCGGACCTCGGCGCCTACCTGCGCGGCGAGCGCGTCCCGACGAGCGAGTACGGGGCCGACCACCCCCACGGCGAGGGTGGCCACCACGGCGCGGACCACGCGGGGAGCACCGATTCCCACCACGGTGCGGACGAGGCGCACGGATCGCACGGCGAAAGCGACCACGGCGAGGGCGACCACGGCGGCGACGAGACGACCGAGGAGCGCATCCGCGGCGAACTCGCCGATCTCGACATCTACGCGGGCCAGCCCCACGGCGAGGATGTCTACGCGACGGTCCTCTACTCCGAGGCCGACGCCGACGAGCTGTTCGACGAGGTCGAGGGGCTCCGTTCGAACTTCGAGCACTACGGCACCCACGTCAAGACCGCCGTCTACAGCGCCCACGACCGGGACCGCAACGCCGTCGTCTCGATCTGGGAGACCGCCAGCGCCGCCGACACCGCGGCGGGGTTCCTCGCGGACCTGCCGGAGATCGTCTCCCGCGCCGGCGAGGAGTCCGGCTTCGGTACGATGGGGATGTTCTACACCGTCAAGCCCGAGCACCGCGAGGAGTTCGTCGAGAAGTTCGACGCCGTCGGCGACCTGCTGGGCGACATGGACGGCCACCAGGAGACGGACCTGATGGTCAACCTCGAGGACGAGAACGACATGTTCATCGCCAGCCAGTGGCGCTCGCGCGACGACGCGATGGCCTTCTTCCGGAGCGACGCCTTCGGCGAGACGGTCTCGTGGGGCCGCGACGTCCTCGCGGACCGTCCCCGGCACGTCTTCCTCTCCTGAGCACGGGCGCGACTCGCGCCCGCAGCCATCGTATTTCGGGCGCTCGCGTTCCGCCGCCGACCGTTCACTCGGCGGGCAGGACGGACGCGGCGACGCCGTGCGGTCCCGACCCGCCCCACGGCGGTTCCGGTTGCGACGTGCACATACCCGAACCCATATGCCTTCTCGGGGGTAAGCATCACGCCAATGACGAAGCGACACGTCTCCCTCCCTGACTCAGCGGAGGCGGGGGTCCGCGGATTCATCGAATCTGTCGACGAGCGGCTGTCCTCCGACGAGGACACCTGCCGGGTCGTCCAGGACGTCCTCGTCGACCTCTTCGGCGACCGGGACGCCTACGAGGCCTGGCAGAACGGCGAGGAGGTCTCCACCGCCGAGCGCGTTCGTCTGCAGGGGTACGACCCCTGCAACGCCACCCTGGAGAGCGAGTACTACGCGGAGAAAGACGAGGAGCGCTTCCGCGAGTCCAAGCACCTCCAGTGGCTCTGGCGCCAGTTCGACGCCACGCCCATGGCCGACAACATCGAGTTCGCCCTCCGGTTCCGGCAGATGCTCGCCAACCACCTCTTCGAGGAGGCCGGCGAGAACCTCCGGCTGTTCAAGGGCATCTCGTTCACCTACGGCCACAACATCCGCATGGGGGACAACACCGTCGTCCACGACGACGTCCACCTCGACGACCGGGGGGCCCTGGAGATCGGCGACCGCGTCTCCATCTCCGACGGCGTCCACGTCTACAGCCACGACCACGACATCGTCGACCAGACCGAGGTGCGCAACTACCGCACGGTCGTCGAGGACGACGCCCGCATCACCTACGACGCCATGGTCCGCGCCGGCTGCAAGATCGGTCGCAACAGCGTCGTCGGCGCCCGCGCGGTCGTCCAGTCGGACGTCCCCGCCCACCACGTCGTCGTGGGGATGCCCGCCAAGAGCGTCAGCGTCAAGCCCGGCTTCGAGGACGACGCCGTCCCGCTGGAGGAGGCCGGCGTCAAGCGCCAGGACGAGCGGGAGATCCCCTACGAGATCCCGGACGACCTCGACGTCTTCGACGAGTTCGATCGACCCGGTCCGTCGCCCGTCGAGCCACACGACCGCCCCGACTGAGGCCAGTTCTCCCGCCGCTCCCGCCGAGTCCGACCGCCCAGCGACCCGACCGAAGAGCGAAAGTACCGTGACAACGTATGACACGGTATGGCGATCTGGGTCTGGCTGCTCGCGCTGGTGATCGTCATGACGCTGCTCCAGCTCGTGGTCTACCGACGGCTGAGCGAGGAGCCCGGCGGGGAGCCGCCCCCGCGCGACGCCGGTGAGGAGACGACCCCCGCGGCCCGCCTCGAGTTCGACCCCGGCCGCCCCACCGACTCGCCCGGGGGCGACGCGCGACGCTGTCCCCACTGCGGGGCCGAGAACGATCCCGATTCGGTCTACACCTACTGTGCGTCCTGCGTGCGTCGGCTCCGGTAGTCGGGTCCGGGGGCTCCGGCGGTCGGGTCCGGGGGCTCCGGCACCGCTTTTGCCCGTGGGGACGAAGGGCCACCCAGCCCAGTGACCCGCGCCGTCGCCGTCAACGTCGGAGCCAACACCAACGAGCCGGGGTTCCGGGGGCCGATCTTCCCCGACGGTCGGTTCGAGTACGTCCCGATCCCGGAGGCCGAGCCGACGCGTCGCCCCGTGCCGACCTACGGGGACCTCGATCTCGACACGGACGTCTCGGCGGTCGCGGACGTGCCGGTCCACCTCGACCCCGAGTTCGCGACCTACCCGCGGTGCTCGGCCTACACCTACGGCGACCCGTTCCCGGTGAAGGCGGGGCCGATCTCCGACCTCGAGCCGGGGGACTGGCTGCTGTTCTACGCCACGCTCTCGACGGTCGAGGGGGGTGCGGACGCCCCCGATCGGGCGGACTGGATCGCCCCCGACTGGGGCGCGTACCTGATCGGCGAGTTCCGGATCGAGCGGGTCGTGACGCCCGACCTCGATGGGGGTTCGGCGGGCGAGCCCGGCGGGGACGCCGACCCCGGCCGATCCCTCTCCGCGGAGGACCGCGAGCGCTTCGCCTCGAACGCCCACCTGCAGCGCGAGCGTTTCGACGCCCGGGTGCTGGTGGCGGGCGACCCGACGGCCTCGCGGCTGTACGACCGGGCGGTGCCGCTGAGCGCCCCCTCCGGCGGCGTCGACGCCAACCGCGTCGTCACCGATCTCTCCGCCGACTCGGGCGCGGGCCCGTGGTGGCGCCGCCCCCTGCGGTTCGACGCCGACGCCACGGCGTCGCTGCGACGGCTGCTCGAGGGGCGGGATGACCTCGGGATCCCCGGTCCCGACGTCGCTCCGCGGGGCTGATCGGAACCGCGAGACGGAAGGCTGGCATTTATGCCCTCGCCCGCCAACCCCGATGGTATGGAGGGTCCCCCATGGCAGGTGCCGCGAGCGCCAACCTGATCCCGCTGGTCGCCGGCATCATCGGCGTCGGCGTCGTCGCCCAGGTCCTCTCGGACCGGTTCCAGGTCCCCAGCGTCGTCTTCCTCATCGCCGCGGGGATCGTCATGGGACCGGAGGTCCTCGGGCTGGTCCAGCCCGCGGCGTTCGGCGACGCGCTCTCGGCGATCGTCGGCCTCTCGGTGGCGATCATCGTCTTCGAGGGGGCGTTCCACCTGCGGCTCGACCGGCTCCGGGAGGCGCCGGCCGCGACGCTCCGGCTGGTGACCGTCGGCGCCGTCATCGCGCTGGTCGGCACCGCCGTGGCGGTGCAGGTGCTGGTCGGGACCACGTGGCTGGTCGCGTTCCTCGTGGGGGCGCTGCTGGTCGCGACCGGGCCGACCGTCATCGCGCCCATCATCGAGGTCGTGCCCGTCCGCGACCGCGTCGAGGCCGCCCTGGAGACCGAGGGGATCGTCAACGACGTGACCGCGGCGATCCTCGCGGTCGTCATCTTCGAGGCCATCGTCTCCGGGACGACCGAGCCCAGCGCGTTCGTCAGGCTGTTCGCCGAGCGCCTGGGCATCGGTATCCTGATCGGCGGCGTCACCGCGGCGGTGGTGCTCTACCTGCTGCGGTACGTCGACCTCTCGCCGGGCAACGCGCCGCAGAACGCGCGGCTGCTCGTGCTCGCGGGGGCGCTGGTCGCCTACGGCGGCGCGGAGTCGCTCGCGACCGAGTCGGGGATCGCCGCCGCCGCCACCGCCGGCATCCTGCTCGGCAACGCCGGCGTCCCCTACGAGGCGGACGTCACCGACTTCAAGGGCGACATCACGCTGCTGGTGCTGTCGTTCGTCTTTATCGCGCTGGCGGCCCTGCTGGACTTCGAGGTGCTGCTCGCGCAGGGGCTGGCGGGCCTCGCCGTGGTCGCCGTCGTGGCGCTGGTGATCCGCCCGCTGCTGGTGTTCGTCTCGACCCGCGGCGGGCGGTTCACCACGGAGGAGCGGCTGTTCATGAGCTTCGTCGGACCCCGGGGGATCATCCCCGCGTCGGTCGCGACGCTGTTCGCCATCGAGCTCCGGGCCGCCGGCAACCCCGGAGCGGCGGACGTCCTCGTGGGGATCGTCTTCCTGGCGATCCTCACGACGGTCGTCTTCGAGGCCGGCTTCGCCCGGCAGATCGCGGAATACCTGGATGTGATACCAATGCGCGTAATCGTAGTCGGAGGCGGGAAGGTGGGCCGCGCGCTCGCCGAACGCCTCGAGGACCGGGGAGAGAACGTCGTCATCATCGAGCAGAACATCGACTCGGTCGAGATCGCTCGCGACGAGGGCTTCGCCGTCCACCACGGCGACGGCACCGACACCGAGGTGCTGCGCTCGGCGGGCGCGGAGAACGCCCGCATCGTCGTGGCCGCCGCCGGTGACGACGACGTCAACCTCCTCGTGGCACAGCTCGCCAACTCCAAGTTCGGCCCGGAGACGATCATCGCCCGGGCGAACAACCCCGACAACGTCGAGGCCTTCGAGGACCTCGGCGTGCGGACCATCTCCTCGACGCTGGCGACCGCCCAGGCCATCGACAACCAGATCGAGCGCCCGGCGCTGTCGAACTGGATGGGCGAGATCGGTCGCTCGGGCGACGTGCAGGAGATCGAGGTCACCGCCGACGACCTGGTCGGCAAGTCCGTCCGCGAGATCGGTCCCGAGCTCCCGGAGGGGTGTCTGATCGCGCTCGTCAGCCGCGACGGCGAGGTGAAGGTGCCCGAGGCCGACTTCGAACTCGAACACGGCGATCGCATCACGTTCATCGGCGCCCGCGACGCCGTCCGGCAGGCGATGAACTACGCCCACCCCGAGGAGTAGCCGGCGCGATCCGTCGGTTCTCCCCGCTCCGTCGCGTCTCGTCGACCCCTCGCTTCCACCCGCTCCAGCGTCACCCGTCGATTCTTCCCGTTCGCCCGCCTCCGTTCGCGCGTGCACGACCTCACCCACCCCCTCGGCGACGAGACGCCGGTCTACCCCGGCGATCCGCCGGTCCGGCTGCGACCCCACGCGACCCACGGGGCCGACGGCTACCGCGTCACCGACCTCCGCCTCGGCACGCACGCCGGCACCCACGTCGACGCGCCGGCCCACACCGAACCCGACGGCGCGACCGTCGACGACCTCCCGCCCGACCGGTTCGCCTTCGACGCCCGGTTGGTCGACCTCCGTCCGCTCGGCGACCGGGAGGCCGTCGGCGTCGACGACCTCGCCGCGGCCGAGGTTGCTCCCGACCGCGACCTCCTGGTCCTCCGCACGGGGTGGGCCGCCCACTGGGGCACCGACCGCTACGCCGCCCACCCGTTCCTGACGCCGGCGGCGGCGACGTGGTGCGCCGAGCGGGGCCTGGACGTGGGGCTGGACGCCCCGAGCCCCGACCCCCGTGGAAGCGAGGACCTGCCCGCCCACCGCGCGCTGCTCGGGGCGGGCCGCGTGCTCGTCGAGAACCTGGCCGTGCTCGAGGGGCTGCCGCGGCGCTTCCGACTGCACGCCTACCCTCTCCCGCTCGCTGGGGCGGACGGCTCGCCCGTGCGCGCGATCGCCGAACCGAGCGATGCCGATCGCTGAGGGCGATCCCGACCCGGGGGGCGGCGCTCGCGCGCGGTCGCGGGCGCACGTCATCCACCATCTGCGGGTAACGATTCCATCATCTGCGGGCGACGACCCCGTGACACGCACTTGCAGGACGTGTCCCCAAACCGTAACGATTCGCGTCATCAGATTCAGAATGTAACGAAATACAGTTCCTTCGGCACGACGGGCGGAATTCACGAATGTTTATCGGCGTGTGGGGGGAATCGTCAACCATGAATCACGCGACCGGTCCGCTACTCACGATCGACGTGGGTTCGCGCAGCACCGAGACGGAGGACATCGACGAGATCCACGAGCAGTACCTGGGCGGACGTGGCGTCGGCACCAAGGTCGCCTACGAACACGTGCCCTTCGACGCCGACCCGCTGGGGCCGGACAACAGCGTCGTCTTCGCGACGGGCCCGATGCAGTACTCGAACATGTCGTTCACCGGGCGGATGTCCGCGACCGGCCTCTCGCCGCACACGAACGGCCTGCTCTCGAGCAACGCCGGCGGGTTCCTCTCGCGGAACTTCACCGGTGCGGGCTACGGCGCCGTCGAGATCACCGGCGCGAGCGACGAACTGCTCGCGGTCCACGTCTCCGACGAGGGCGTCGAGTTCGAGGCGGTGCCCGACCTCGAGGGCGCGACCGTCGACGAGGTCACCGACTACATGGAGACCAACCACGAGCTCGGCGAGGACGCCATCGCCTGCATCGGCCCCGCCGGCGAGAACCTCGTGAAGTTCGCCGCCATCGTCACCACCGAGCACCGCGCGTTCGCCCGCGGGGGCCTCGGGGCGGTGCTGGGTTCGAAGAACGTGAAGGCGGTCACCTTCTCCGGCGACTCCGGGCCCCAGGTCCAGATGCCCGAAGGCGCCATGGACGTCCACCGCGAGGCCGCGACCGCCGACCACCCCATGAAGGAGACGGGGACGCCGACGGTCACCTCCTACGCCAACTACCGCGAGGCGCTGCCGACGCGGTACTTCTCCGAGCGCCAGTTCTACGGCGTCGACGGCATCGACGGCGACGCGGTCGGCGAGAAGAAGTACCAGAAGGGCACCTGCTCGCAGTGCGCGTTCGCCTGCAAGCTCCCGACGAAGGACGAGGAGACCGGCCTGGTGACGGAGGGCCCCGAGTTCGAGACCGTCATGGCGTTCGGCTCGAACGCCGGCGTCGACGACGTCGTCTCGATCATGAAGTCCAACGACCTCTGTGACAACCTCGGGTTGGACACCATCTCCGCGGGCGACGTCGTCTCGGCGTACCTCGCCAGCAAGGACGAGTTCGGCAACGACGAGCTGATCCACGAGACCATCGAGAAGATCGCCCACCGCGAGGGGATCGGCGACACGCTCGCCGAGGGCATCGCGCGCTTCCACGAGGAACTGGACGTCGAGAACTGGACGGCCAAGAACCTCGAGTTCCCGGCCCACGACGGCCGGAAGCTCAACGGCCAGGGGCTGGCGTTCGCCACCTCCAACCGCGGCGCCGACCACATGTACGGCGAGGTCTACCCCTTCGAGTACCCCCTGGTCGACAAGGACCGCGCCTACGACCCCGAGGGGCTGGAGGGCAAGCCCCAGCTGGTCGCCGAGCGCGAGAACCACAACGCGCTGCTTGACTGCGGCGTCGTCTGCAAGTTCTCCCGGGACTTCATGACCCCCGAGCGTATGGAGAAGCTCTTCGACGCCGACTACGACGACCTGCTGGCGGTCGGCGGGCGGGTCGTCGAGCACGAGCGGGCGTTCAACAACCGCCGCGGCTTCGACCGCGACGACGACACCGTCCCCTACGAGGACCAGATCGACGGGTTCCAGGACGCGCTCTCGGAGTACTACGAGATCCGCGGCTGGAACGACGACGGCACCGTCCCCCAGGACACCCTCGACGCCGCGCCCGCCGACGACTGATCGTCTGTCGGCTGCTCTCCACGCCGTTCCTCATTGTCCCGCTTCTCTCGCGTCGCACTGCGTCTCCTCCCGTCCTGCGACCGCGATGGGCCGCGCCGCTGGCGGGCGGTACCGTCTCGGCCAGAAGTGCGCCGTCCGGGAATTGAACTCGATGGCAAGACTCGCTCCGTTCGTCTTGCGTAGTTCAATTCCCGTGGCGATTTCACGCGTCGCTCCGCTCGGCGAAAATGCGCCGTCCGGGAATTGAACCCGGGCTATTAGCTTGGGAAGCTAATGTCCTACCACTGGACCAACGGCGCTTGCATTCCACCTACCCGACGCCCGCACTTGAACGTAGCGCTTCCGGGGGACCGGAACGGGGGTCGCGGTCCGGGCGCCGAACGTGTCGAGGGTCCGGCGCCGACCCGGATCCACGACCGTCGACTTTCCTGACGACCGTCCACTTTCCGTGCGACGGCGTGTGACTATTAGTGTGTGCCCGGGGAACTCTCCGGCGATGAGTTCCGAGAGTTCGATCCTGTCCGAGTCGGCCCCGCTGGACCTCCGCCTCTCGTCGGAGGAACTGGAGGCGACCGTCGACCACCTCACGTCGTTCGTCCAGCGAGTCGTCGACGACGCCGGCGCCGAGGGCGCCGTCCTGGGGTTGTCCGGCGGCATCGACAGCACCTGTACGGCCTACCTCGCCGAGGCCGCCCTGGGCCCGGAGAACGTCCACGGGCTGATCATGCCCAGCACCGCGAACCCCGAGGAGAGCATGAGCGCCGCCGAGCGCGTCGCCGAGACCCTCGGGATCACCTACGACGTGGTGGAGATCCACGACATCGCCGAGCGCATCCTCGAGACCTTCCCGGAGGCCGCCGAGGACCAGATGGCCGCCGGCAACGTCAACGTCCGCGTCCGGGGGGTGCTGAACTACTACGTGGCCAACCACGAGAACCGGGTCGTCCTCGGGACGGGCAACCGCAGCGAGGCGCTGACGGGCTACTTCACCAAGTACGGCGACCAGGCCGTCGACTGCAACCCCCTGGGCAACCTCTACAAACAGCAGGTCCGCCAGGTGGCCGCCCACCTCGGCGCGCCCGAAGAGCTGGTCGCGCGGACGCCCTCGGCGGAGATGTGGTCCGGTCAGACCGACGAGGCGGAACTCGGCCTCGCGTACGACACGCTGGACGCCATCCTGGCGCTGCACGTCGACGGCCCGCTCTCGACCGCGGCCACGGTCCGGGCGCTCGACGGCGTCGACGCCGACGACGTGGCCCGCGTCGTCGACCTCTACGAGCGGTCCCAGCACAAGCGGCGGATGCCCCCCGCGCCCGACCCGCTCCACCTGTGAGTCGCCGTTCAGGGTCGACGCGTGGGGGATTCCCCGCCACGACCGCCCGACGGCCCCCGCACGGAACGCGTGGGTGCTTTCCAAAGGCCTTTGGCGCTGCCGCCGGAAGTTCTGCCTGATGGACGACGCCGTACGGGCCCGCGATGCCGCCCTGGAGGCGCTGGCTGACGTCGAACCCGCCCGACTCGGGGAGATTCTGGAGGACCGCCTCCACGACGCCTCGATGACTCCCGGCGTCCTGGCCCTGCTGAGCGCCCGGGCGCTCGACCCCGGCGTGAACCTCGAGGGCGTCGCCGAACGCGCCGCCGGCGTCCAGCTCATCTACGAGGGGCTCCGGCTCACCCGGGCGCTCGCCCACGAGGAGCCGTGGGCCGACGCCCCCGACGACGTCGACGCCGACATGGACGTCCTCGCGGCTGACGTGCTCGTCTCGCGGGGATTCTACCTGCTGGCCCGCACGGAGGCCGCCGACCGCGCCGTGGAGACGGTCCGGGAGTTCGGTGCCGACCAGACGCGCCGTCGCGCCCCCGACGTCGACGCCGCGGCGCTCGACCGCAACCTCGAGGCCGACGTGTTCGCCCTCGGCGTCGTCGCCGGCGCGACCGCCGTGGGCGGGGACACCCCCGACTCGCTGCTCGCGTACGCCGAGGAACTCGCCCGGGAGTACGAGGGCGACCTGCCGCCGCCGTCGGTGGCGCTGCCCGAAACCGCGGGCGACCGCATCGCGTCCCTCTCGGGGACCGATCGCGTCCGGTCGACGACCGACCACTGATCCGGGCGAGGAGTGGGCGGCACTCGCACGCCGGAGTGCGAATCGAAACGCCTAAAGACGAATCCGGTCAAGCGATAGGTGCGAAGGCGCCTGGGTAGCTTAGCGGTAAAGCGCGTCCTTGGTAAGGACGAGAGCCCGGGTTCAAATCCCGGCCTAGGCTTCCGGCGTTTCAGGCCTTCTCTCCCCATTTTACGCTGTTCTCAGGAGAGAACAAATGGAACTCAGAAACAGTCCGT
>JBDGUA010000019.1:0-48963 GCA_042216345.1 Haloferacaceae archaeon | reverse complement strand
CCTCGACGAGGGCGTCGACGTCCCGGACGCCAACGTCGGGGTGATCCTCTCGGGCAGCGGGAGCGAACGGGAGTTCACCCAGCGGCTCGGTCGCATCCTCCGGCCGAAGGGCGACGGCGGGCGGGCGACGCTGTACGAACTCGTCAGCGCCGAGACCGCCGAGGAGCGGGTGGCGAGTCGCCGCCGGTGAGCCGGCCGGCCCCCGACGGACGGGCCTATCGACTCCAGACGGACTGGCGGATCGACTCCCGCAGACCGGGCCTGTCAGGCCAGGTCGAGGTCGATGGAGCCGTTCTTGCTGAACGCCTCGTAGGTCAGGTCGAAGACGATGGCGAACTCCGTCGTGCCGCCGGCCGGGACGGTGACGTCGACGGTTTGGGTCGCCTCCTCTTCCCCCGCTTTCGCCGTCGCGGCGACGGTCGCCGTCGCTTCTGCGCCGCCGCTGTTACGGACCGTCCCGAACACCCGGAGCGAGCCGTCGTCGGCCTCGCCGTAGTCCCACGTCTCGATGGACAGCGAGGACCCGGGGGCGCGGGACTGCCCCGTCGGCGCCTCCGGGGGCTTCCGCGGCCCGGTCGCCCGCGGGAGCGAGCCGAGACAGCCCGAGGACAGTCCGAGGGCGACCGAGGCGATGACGGCGCGTCGTTTCACGGTCCCACGTTGCCGTCGGGGCGTATGAGCCTTGTCCCTGGCGTCGGCGCGGGCGGCCGGCCGGAGGTTTATCAGCGAAGACGGGGCCAGTCCGCCCCGTCGATGCGCTGACGTTCGACGCGGGACGCTTCGCGATTGTGCGGCACCCGTCCCGCGTGCGGTGACGCCGCCTGTTCGCCACCCGTCGTCTCGCCGGCCTGCGGCCCCTCCGACGGCTTGCGCGCGAGACCAACGTCCCCAGACGCTCGACCGTCTGGTCCCCCGACGCTCGACCGTCGGATCCCGCGGCGCTTTTGCGCCCCTGTCCCCTACGGCCGGTCGTGCTGACCAAGGACCTCCTTCGCGTCTCCCGCCGGGGCGGGGGGTACTACCCCCAGTTCGTGGGCCGTCGCGAGCGCCCGCTGGCGGCGAAGGTGCTGGGAACCTTCGAGGCCCGCGTTGGCGACACGCGCGCCGACCTGTCCGCCGACCTCGAGGACCTGGAGGCCGAGTCGGACGACTTCA
Source organism: Haloferacaceae archaeon (assembly GCA_042216345.1). GTDB lineage: Archaea > Halobacteriota > Halobacteria > Halobacteriales > Haloferacaceae > JBDGUA01. The sequence goes on along the minus strand of JBDGUA010000019.1, from coordinate 47,808 downwards.
AGCTGGTCCGCGGGTTCGCGGCGCTGCTGGAGCGCGAGGCGGTCTTCGAGACCCAGTCGCCGATCTCCCCGGCACGGGCCCGCCGGGCGGCGTTCGAGGCCGCCGAGGACGTGGGGGTCGTCTCCGAGGCCGAGCGCGAGACCGCGCTGGGCCGCGCGGGCGACCGCCTCGGCGTCGACGGCGACGCCGTCGAGCGGTCCCTCTACGCCGACCGCGACGAGCGACAGCTCCTGGCGGCGTTCGACCCGCGCTGGGACCCCGACGCGCTGCTGACCCAGTACAACCTCTCGCTGGCGCAGACGGCGCTGTTCGACGCCACCGAGGTCCGGGTGCGGAGCAGCGACCCGCGCGCCGTCGTCTCCGGCGTGAAGCGACTGGGGCTGATGTACGAGATCCGGCGCACGACCGGCGAGGCCGACCGCGCGCGCGACCTCTCCGAGCGGGAGATCGTCGTCACGGGGCCGGACGCGCTGTTCCGCCGAACGCGACGGTACGGGACCTCGTTCGCGCGCCTGCTGCGGACCGTCGCCGGGACGCCCGAGTGGGAACTCGGCGCGACGATCGACGACCGCGGGCGCGAGCGCGAACTCCGCCTCGACGACGGCGACGTCTCCGTGCCGGGCGTGGAGCCGGTGGCGGAGCCGAGCTACGACAGCGCCGTCGAGTCGGACTTCGCCGCCCGGTTCGAGGCGCTCGACCTCGAGTGGGACCTGACCCGCGAGCCCGAGCCGCTGGCCGCCGGGACCCAGGTGATGATCCCCGACTTCGCGTTCGACTACCGCCACGCCGACTTCCGGGTCTACTTCGAGATCATGGGCTTCTGGACGCCCGCGTACGTCGAGAAGAAGCTGCGACAGCTCGCGACGCTCGAGGACGTGGCCATGCTCGTCGCCGTCGACGAGTCGCTGGGCGTCGGCGAGGAGATCGAGGCCAGGGACCACCGGGCGATCCCCTACGCGGGGTCGGTCCGCGTCAAGGACGTCGTGGACGTCCTCCGGACCTACGAGGCCGACCTGGTCGCCGACGCCGCGGCGGGCCTGCCCGACGAACTCGAACCGGACGCCGACGTGATCGGACTCGAGGACGTCGCGGCGGAGCACGGCGTGAGTGTCGAAGCGCTGGAGGACGTCGCCTTCCCCGCCCACGAGCGCGTCGGCCAGACGCTCGTGCGACCCGCGGTGCTGGAGCGCCTGCGGGCCGACCTGTCGGCGGGGATGTCGCTCTCGGACGCGGAGGCGGTCATCGAGGACGCCGGCCTCACGGACACGAGCGCGACGCTCTCCCGGCTCGGCTACCGCGTCGAGTGGGAGGGCCTGAGCGGCGGGACCGTCCGGGAGAAGGAGCCGACCGACGAGGGGGCGGAGTAACCGCGCGAACTCACCGCGGGTCCAGGTCGGCCTGACGACCCTTCGGCACGACCGACCGGAGCTCGCCGTGGAGGTAGAGCCCGACGCCGATGGGCTCGCGCTCGCCGGCGATCTCGTGGGCGGCGACGAGGTAGCCCCAGTCGCCGTCCCAGTCGAGTTCCTGGTCCTCGCCTCGAACGAACCGGGCGGCCTGCTCGGGGCTGAGGTCGATCACGTTCCGCGTCGCCTCCGTGCAGAACCGCTGGACGGCGTTCGTCGTTGGCTTCCAGTGCTCCTGGCGCGTGCGCAGGACCGCTATCCCGAGCGCCTCGATCCGGGTCGGGTCCGCCGCGTCGTCGGCGAAGGCCCAGATCTTTCCGGCGCCCTTCTCCCAGAAGGTGTGGCCCGCGAACGTCTCCGGCGGGAGGCCGAAGCGCTCGCGCCACCACTCGACGACCTCCTCGCGGGTCGCCCGTCCCTCGACGGCCCGCTCGGCGGCAGTCGCCGGGAGCCGGTCGAAGCGCTGGCCGACGTTCTCGGCCATCAGGCGCCCACCCCCTTACCGGCGTCGCCCGCGACGTCGCTTGCGCCGTCGCCGCCGACCGCCAGTCTGGCGACGAAGAAGCCGCCGGTGTCGTTGTGGTGGGGGTAGATACGGTGGGCGCGTTCGACCTGCGGGTCGTAGCGCTCGCCCTCCCACTCGGTCACGCCGGGGGCGCTCTCCAGCGGGAGGTCCACCTCGACGAGGCGGCAGTCCTCGGTCTCGAGGACGTAGTCGAGGACGGCCTCGTTCTCCTCGGGCGCGAAGGTGCACGTCGAGTAGACGACGCTGCCGCCGGGGCGGGTCGCCTGCACGGCGCGCGCGAGGATGCCTTTCTGGACGCCCGAGACCTCCCCGACGTGCTCCAGCGTCCAGGTGTCCAGCGCGTCGGGGTTCTTCCGGCAGGTGCCCTCGCACGAGCAGGGGGCGTCGACGAGCGCCCGGTCGAACGCGTCGAAGGGGAACGGCTCGAGCGAGTAGTTTCGGGCGTCGGCGTTCGTCACGGCGAGGTTGGTCACGCCGAGGCGCTCGGCGTTGTGCCGGAGCGCCGAGAGCCGCCCGAGGTTGTTGTCGTTGCCGACGAGGAACCCACGGTCGTCCATTTCTGCGGCGAGCTGGGTGGTCTTGCTCCCCGGGGCGGCGCAGGCGTCCCAGACGCGCTCGCCCGGCTGCGGGTCCAGCACGAGCGCCGGGAGCGCCGACACCTCCTCCTGGCCGTGGGTCCAGCCGTGGAGGTACGGCCAGTTGGTTCCGGGACTGCGCCCGGGCAGCCGGAGGAGGCCCTCGTGCCAGTCGGTCTGCTCGTACTCGACCCCCTCGGCGTCGAGCGCCGCCAGCGTCCGGTCGACCGACGCCTTGATCGTGTTGACGCGGACGACCGACGGCAGGGGGCGCGAGCAGGCCGCCCGGAACGCCTCGTAGTCGTCCACGAGCGGTTCGTACCGATCCAGCGGGTTCATGGTCGGGGTTCCCTCGCAGGGCGCTTGTGGGTTTCGGGACCGCGGCGGGGCCCAGTGGGTCGTGCGGGGCCAGCGTCCGGCGTCGGCGCCTTTACGTCGCAGGCGGCCCGTACTCGAGCCATGGCACGAGTCGACGTCATCGACGAATCAGTCGGCCTCGACGAACCGATGCTGGTGGAGGGGCTGCCCGGCCTGGGGCTGGTTGGGAAGATCGCCGCCGACCACCTCGTGGACGCCTTCGAGATGGCCCACGTGGCGAACCTCCTCTGCGAGTCGCTCCCGCCGGTCGCCGTCTACGGCGAGGGCGAGCGGGGGGTCTCCCCGCCGGTCCGCGTCTACGCCGACGCCGAGCGCGACCTGCTGGTGCTCCAGAGCGACGTCCCGGTGACCCCGGCCTCGGCGCGGGAGTTCGCCGGCTGCCTCGGCGACTGGCAGGCCGACGTCGGCGCGACGCCGATCTACCTCAGCGGTCGCCCGGCGGAGAAGGACGAGAACCCCCCCGAGCTGTACGGCGTCTCGACCGGCGAGGCCGGCTCGTTGCTGGCGGCGGCAGACGTCCCCGAGCCCAACGAGGACGGCCTCGTCTCCGGACCGACGGGCGCGCTGCTGCACCACGCCTTCGCCGAGGACGTGGACGCCGTGGGGCTCATCGTCGAGTCCGACCCGCAGTTCCCCGACCCGGAGGCGGCGCGGGTGCTCATCAGCGACGGGATCGAGCCGCTGACGGGGATCGAAGTCCCCACCGAGAACCTCGTCGAGAAGGCCGAGGAGATCCGAGAGGCGAAAGAGCAGCTGGCCCAGCAGCTCCGGGACGCCGAGGGCGAGTCCACGCAGGCCCGCCCGCTCCGCGGGTACCAGTAGCGACCGGCGGACGGAACCCGGCGTGGGGACCGGACCGGACGAGGGGACCGGACTGGACGAGGGGACCGGACTGGACGAGGGGACCGGACCGGACGAAGGGACCGGCCGGACGAAGAGACGGCTCCCCTGGGCAAGAGGGAAATACCGGCCCGCTGTTGGTAGCCCATGGCGACCGACCTGGGACTCACGTTCGCAGTCAACGAGATCGACCGCACGCGGCCGGTGATCGACGGCGACGTCGAGATCGAGGGGATCGACCCGACCGTCCTGACGCTGGCGACGCCGGAGCGTCACCGCCGCATGCTGAAGTTCGCCGAGTTCGACGTCTGCGAACTCTCGCTGGGCTCGTACCTGGCGAGCGTCGGCGGCGATTACCCCTTCACGGCGATCCCGGCCTTCCCGTACCGGCGGTTCAGACACGGCTACTACTTCGTCAACGCCGACGCCGGCATCGACGAGCCTGCCGACCTGGAGGGCGGCCGGGTGGGCGTCCGGCGCTGGCAGAACACCGCCGGCGTCTGGATGCGCGGGATCGCCGAGGAGTACCACGGCGTCGACACCACGACCGTCGAGTGGCTCGTCGACGACGAGGACGAGATCCCGGTCGACGTGCCCGACGCCTACGACGTCTCCCGGGTCTCGGGCGACCGCAACATCAACGACCTGCTGGTCGACGGCGACCTCGACGCCATCATGTACCCCGGGCGTCCCTCGGCGTTCCAGCGGGGCGACCCGAACGTCGAACTGCTCTTCCCCGACTACGCCGCCGTCGACCGCCGGTACTACCGCGACACCGGCCACTTCCCGTTGATGCACGTGATCGTCGTCCGCGACGACGTCGCCGCCGAACACCCCTGGGTGCCCACGAGCGTCCGGAAGGCCTTCGAGGCGGCGAACCGGCAGGCGATCGCGGAGGTCGCCTCGCTGGTGGAGACCCGCCCCTCGCTCGCGTGGGCGCAGGACCGCCTCGGCGACGAGTACGACGTGCTGGGGACCGAGCGCGAACTGTGGACCGACGGGCTCGCCGGCGTCCGGGACGAGCTGGAGACCTTCGTCGACTACGCGGTGCGAGACGGCCTGCTCGCGGAGTCGGTCGACGTCACGGATCTCTTCTTCGAGCGCTCGCTCGAGGCCCTCCCGGAGACGGTCTGAGCGGGCTCCGGCCCGGAACGCCCCGGGCATCGGGGAGAACCCTCCAGGGGCGTTCGGCGCCGGGGACAACCCTCCCGGGGTGCTCGGCGCTGGGGACAACCCACCCGGGGCGCCCGGGGACCCTTCCTCCGACGGCGTTCGTCCGGTTCTGCAACCCTTAAACGTCCGCGACGGCTTCGGTCGACCATGAGCGAGGACGCTGTCGACATCGAGATCGACCCCGCGGACGAGGAGGAGGCCGCGCCCGAGGAGGGCGACGCCGAAGGCGAGGAGTCTCCGGGCGATTCTGACGCCCTCGTCGAGCGCGTCGCGGCCCACGACGAGGCCCTCGCCGCGGAGGTGGAGGCGCTCCGCGACCGCGCGAGCGAACTGGAAGCCGACCTCGAGTCCACCGAGGACGACCTGGCGACCGTCGAGGACGACCTCGCCGCTGCGGAGGAGCGCGTCGAGGACCTGGAGTCGAAGCTGAAGCGGACGCGGGCGGACTTCCAGAACTACAAGAAGCGATCGAAGAAGCGCCAGGAGGAGTTGGAGGCGCGGGCGACCGAGGACCTCGTCGAGCGGCTGGTCCCCGTCCGCGACAACCTCCTGCGCGCGCTCGAGCAGGACGAGAACGCCGACATCCGCGACGGCGTCGAGTCCACCCTGGAGGAGTTCGACCGCGTGCTGGCCGAGGAGAACGTCGAAGCCATCGAGCCGGCGCCCGGCGACGAGGTCGACCCGGAGCGCCACCAGGTGATGATGCGCGTGGACAGCGACCAGCCCGCCGAGACCATCGCCGAGGTCTACCGCGTCGGCTACGAGATGGCCGAGCGGGTCATCCAGGAGGCCCAGGTGACGGTCAGCGACGGTGAGAAGTAGGGCTAATTCGACTCGATTTCGCCCTTCTCGACCTGATCCACCTCGTCTCGAACCGACCTGATCTGTCTCGATCCGACCCGACCCCACCCAATCCGTCCCCGCCTGCGCCGAGAGGAGCGGGAGCGCCGGAGACTGGCAGAGCGGTTCGTCATAAAGCTATCTTCCGCGGACGCGGCGCCGTCCCCAAAATCGCAAGAGGGGAGCGATGCGTTTCTCGAGCCATCCTCCGCCCGTCTAGTAACCTTTAACCGACCGAAACTGGTACGTCAGGCCAACATGGCGAGCAACAAGATCCTCGGCATCGACCTCGGGACCACGAACAGCGCGTTCGCGGTCATGGAAGGGGGCGATCCGGAGATCATCACGAACGAGGAGGGCGATCGGACGACGCCCTCGGTCGTGGCGTTCACCGAGGACGGCGAGCGGCTCGTCGGCAAGCCCGCGAAGAACCAGGCGGTGCAGAACCCCGAGCACACGATCCAGTCCATCAAGCGCCACATGGGCGAGGAGGGGTACACCGTCCAGATCGACGACGAGGAGTACACGCCGGAGCAGATCTCCGCGATGATCCTCCAGAAGATCAAACACGACGCCGAGGAGTACCTCGGCGACGAGGTCGAGAAGGCGGTCATCACGGTGCCGGCGTACTTCAACGACCGGCAGCGCCAGGCCACCAAGGACGCCGGCGAGATCGCCGGCTTCGAGGTCGAGCGCATCGTCAACGAGCCGACCGCGGCCTCGATGGCCTACGGCCTCGACGACGACTCCGACCAGACCGTCCTCGTCTACGACCTCGGGGGCGGCACCTTCGACGTGAGCGTCCTCGACCTCGGCGGCGGCGTCTACGAGGTCGTCGCCACGAACGGGGACAACGACCTCGGGGGCGACGACTGGGACGAGGCCATCATCGACTACCTCGCCGACGAGTTCCAGAACGACCACGGCATCGACCTCCGCGAGGACCGCCAGGCCCTCCAGCGGCTGAAAGACGCCGCCGAGGAGGCCAAGATCGAACTGAGCGGGCGCAAGCAGACCTCCATCAACCTCCCGTTCATCACGGCGACCGACTCCGGGCCGGTCCACCTCGAGCAGGAACTCACCCGCGCGAAATTCGAGTCGCTCACCGCCGACCTGCTCGAGCGCACGGTCGAGCCGACCGAGCAGGCGCTGGCCGACGCGGGCTACGACAAGGACGAGATCGACGAGGTCATCCTCGTCGGCGGGTCGACGCGGATGCCCCAGGTCCAGGAGAAGGTCGAGGAGCTGATCGGCAAGGAGCCGAAGAAGAACGTCAACCCCGACGAGGCCGTCGCGCTCGGCGCGGCGGTCCAGGGCGGCGTCCTCGGCGGCGAGGTCGAGGACATCGTCCTGCTGGACGTGACGCCGCTGTCGCTGGGCATCGAGGTCAAGGGCGGGCTCTTCGAGCGGCTGATCGAGAAGAACACGACGATCCCGACCGAGGAGAGCAAGATCTTCACGACCGCCGCCGACAACCAGACCCAGGTTCAGGTCCGGGTCTTCCAGGGCGAGCGCGAGATCGCCGCCGAGAACGAACTGCTCGGCGAGTTCCAGCTGACGGGTATCCCGCCGGCGCCGGCGGGCACCCCGCAGATCGAGGTCACGTTCAACATCGACGAGAACGGCATCGTCAACGTCGAGGCCGAGGATCAGGGCTCGGGCAACGCCGAGTCGATCACCATCGAGGGCGGCGCCGGCCTCTCCGACGAGGAGATCGAGCAGATGCAGGAGGAGGCCGAGCAGCACGCCGAGGAGGACCAGCAGCGCCGCCAGCGCATCGAGGCCCGCAACGAGGCCGAGACCGCGATCCAGCGCGCCGAGACCCTCCTCGAGGAGAACGAGGAGAACGTCGACGACGACCTCCGCGAGGACATCGAGGCGGCCATCGACGACGTCGAGGGCGTCCTCGACGACGAGGACGCCTCCGTCGAGGAGCTCGAGGAGGCGACCGAGGCCCTCTCGAAGGAGCTCCAGGAGATCGGCAAGCAGATGTACCAGCAGCAGGCCCAGGCCGGCGCCGGCGGTGCCGGTGCGGGCGCGGCCGGCGCGGGTGCGGGCCCCGGCGGCATGGGCGGCGCCGGTCCCGGCGGTGCTGCGGGCGCGGGCGCGGACGGCGCCGACGACGAGTACGTCGACGCCGACTTCGAGGACGTGGACGACGACGAGGAGCGCGACGACTGACGCCGCGAACCAGGGACTCGCACGACCGACCCGTTCTTTTCAAGTGTTCCAACGAACTACAGTGAGTAACGAATGAGCGAGGACTTCTACGACGTGCTCGGGGTCTCGCGGGACGCCTCCGAGGACGAGATCAGGCAGGCCTACCGGACGAAGGCGGCGGAGTACCACCCGGACGTCAGCGACGAGCCGGACGCCGAGGAGAAGTTCAAGAAGGTCAAGAAGGCCAAGGAGGTCCTCACCGACGAGGAGAAGCGCCAGATGTACGACCAGATGGGCCACGAGCAGTTCCAGCAGGCCGAGAAGCGCGGCGCCACCGGCGGCGGGGGCGCGGGCGGGCAGGGACCGTTCGGCGGCGCCGGCGGCCAGGGCCCCTTCGGCGGCATGGGCGGCGCGGGCGGCGGCTTCGAGGACATCTTCAACCAGTTCTTCGGCGGCGGCGCCGGGGGCGGCGGCGCCAACCGCCCGCAGAAGGGCAAGGACCTCCGGACCCGCCTGTCGATGACCCTCGAGGAGGCCTACGAGGGCGCGGAGAAACAGCTCAGCATCACCCGACCGGAGCGGTGTCCCGACTGCGACGGCTCCGGCCACCCCGCCGACGCCGACGCGAAGACCTGTCCGGAGTGCGGCGGGCAGGGCCAGACGACCGAGGTGCGACAGACCGCCCTGGGGCGCGTCCAGCAGACCCAGCAGTGCCGCCACTGCGACGGCGAGGGGACGATCTACAGCGAGCAGTGTTCGACCTGTTCGGGCAGCGGCGTCGTCCAGAACGAGGCGACCCTCTCGGTGGAGATCCCCGCGGGCATCCGCGACGGGCAGACCCTCCGCATGGAGCGGGAGGGCGCCCCCGGACGCAACGGCGGTCCCAACGGCGACCTCCTGATCGAGATCGGTATCGAGGACGTGGAGGCCTTCGAGCGCGACGGCGACGACCTCCGCCACAGCCACGCCATCTCGTTCCCCCAGGCGGTCTTCGGCGACACCGTCACCGTCCCGACGGTGACTGGCGAGGTCGAGATGGACGTGCCCGCCGGGACCCAGAGCGGCGAGACGTTCCGCCTCAAGGGCAAGGGCATGCCCCACCTCCGCGGTCGGGGCCACGGCGACCTCTACGTCCAGGTGCAGGTCGTGACCCCCTCGGAACTCAACGAGGAGCAACGGGAGGCCCTCGAGCAGTTCGCCGAGGCCGGCGGCGAGGAGGTCGACGTCAGCCAGGGCTTCTTCGAGAAGATCAAGAGCTCGTTCTGAACCCCGGCTACGGGACTCCGGGCGGTGCGGGTCAGTCCCCGTAGGCCCGCTCGAAGGGGTACGGCGGCAACTGGAGTTCCTCGAGGTCGGGCAGGTGCTTCGCGTTGTAGACGACCTTGAGCTTCTCCGTGAGGGGGCGACCGTTGCAGGAGAGTCGGATGTCCTGCTCGTAGAGGTCGTCGGGGAGGATGTTGTGGACCGGCATGGCGAGTTCGCCCTCCACGAGCACGATGGCGCAGTTCGCGCAGGCGCCGCCGCGGCAGGCGAACGGCCAGGCGAACCCGCGGTTCTCGGCGGCCTCGAGCAGCGACTCGTCGGGCTGGACGAGGAACTGGCCGTAGTCCTCGTGGTCGAGGTCGGCCCGGTCGGCCTTCTCGAAGAGGTCGGGGTCGTCGACGGCCCAGCCGAAGTCGTCCAGGACCTCGTAGTTGAGGTACTCCACGCGGGAGGGCTGCGCCTCCGGGCGGGAGGTCCGGTTCGACCGGTCGGTCTGCCTGACCCGGTCGACCCGGTCGGGGAACTCCTGGTCGGGCTCGTAGCCCGACTGGATCTCGTCGTAGGCCGCCCGCACGAGCTGGAACTCCTCGACGGAGCCGCCCTGGTCCGGATGGGCCTCCTTGGCCCGCTCCCGGTAGGCCTGCTTCAGCTCCTCCTCGTCTGCGTCCGGGCCGACTCCCAGGATGTCGAACGGAGAACCCACAGGTACCCGTAGCCGAATGGAAGAGAAAAGCCTTCTCCCCGGGGCCAGGGCGCGGGAACGACGCCGCGACTGCGGCGTCTCGCCCCCCGACCGGACGCCTTTTTCCGACGCCCCGCCAACCCCCGACATGGAAACGCTGGGGGACCTCGTGGCCCGGGACCGCCGCAGCGACCACACCGCGCTCCGGGCCGACGCCGCCGACCGGGCGCTCACCTACCACGACTTCTGTACGACCGCGTGGAAAGCCGGGAACTACCTCCGCTACCTCGGCGTCGGGCCCGGCGACCGGGTCGCCGTCGCCGACGACGGGCTCCCCGAGCCCGTGCTGGCGGTCCTCGGCGCGGGACTGCTCGGGGCGGTCGTCTCCGTCGGCGTCGACGAGTACGCTGGCCGAGACGGCGACGGCGCGGGCACCGAGGACGGGGGCCGCGGCGGCGACGGCGTGGAGAACGCCGACGGATCGCCAGACGGGACCCCCGCGCCGCCCCGGGTCGTCGTCGCGCCGGTCGCGCGCGAGGCGGAGTTCGACCTCCCGGGCGGGAGCCGACTGCTCACCTACGGCGGCGTGCCCGAGCGTCCCCGGACCGCCCACTGGGAGGGCGACGTCTGGAGCGAGAACCCCGCGTTCCCGCCCGTCGACGTCGACCCGTCGTCGCCCGCGCTGTGGGACGCAGGCGCTCCCGACGGCGAGGGGGGCTCGTACAGCCACGCCGAGGTGCTCGGGGCCGCCGCCGCGGTCGTCAAGGCCCACGACCTCGACGCGGAGACCGACGTGGCCGTCCGCGGCTCGCTCCGCCGGCCCGCCGTCGTCGTGGCCGGGGTCGTCGCGCCCCTGCTCGCCGGCGGGACGGTGGTCTTCCCCGCGGCAGACACCGTCTGCGACGCCCGCATCGGCGACGGAGGGCCCGAGTCGACGGCCGTCGATCCTGCTCGCGTCCTGTGAGCCTGGGGCCGTCGATCCCGCTCGCGTCCTGTGAGCGCGGTGCCCCCGGGGCGGACCGGTTCTGAGTCGGCCCGCCCCCGGCGAACCTTTTACTACCGCGACGCGTAGTTCGGCGTATGTACGTCCGGGACGCCAAGAATCGAGACGAGGCATGGCTGCTCGACCAGATCGAGTCGATGGGCCTGGACGACGCCGCCTTCCGCTCGCGGGACTACGTCATCGCGGTCGACGAGGAGTCCAACGAGCGCGCCGGGTTCGGTCGCATCCGCATCCACAAGACCGACGGAGAGAGCTACTGCGAGCTGACGGGCATCGGCGTGCCGGAGCGCTGGCGCGAACAGGGGGTGGGCGCGCACGTCATCGAGCGGCTGATCGACAAGGCCGGCGACCAGGGCTTCGAGACGGTCTACTCCATCACCGGGGAGCCGAACTACCTGGTCCAGTTCGGCTTCGACCCCGTCGACGCGGGGGCGCTCCCGGACCGTCTCCGGGAACGGCTCGAGCAGAAGCGCGAGGAGGTCGACGAGAACTCGGTGGCCATGCGCCTCGACGTCGAGGAGTTCGCCATGCCGCCGCGGCTGCGCGAGGCGTTCAAGCAGGCCGCGCCGCTGGAGCCGACCGGCAGCGAGCCGACCGAGACCGCCGAGGACTTCGGCATCGACACCGAGAACGTGACCTACAAGTACGACACCGGTCGCTGATCCGGGTCCGGGGCGGGCGTGCCGTCTCAGCGGTCGGCGTCGCGCGCGAGCCCCTGGTTGTCGAACCCCGAGGCGAAGACGATGTACGCGAGGACGGCGCAGAACAGGATCGGCAGCAGGATGACGAACCCCCACAGCGGCTCCAGCCCCCAGAACAGCAGCAGGAGGATGTCCGCCAGCCCGAGCGCGAGGAAGGGTAGCACCGCGAGCGTCGCGCGCCTGCGGTTCCACTCCTCCGAGGCGGACAGCGGGTTGTCCGGCGCGTCCCCGTCCGTGGATGCGGCCATGCGCGTCCCTCGGCGGTCCAGGGGCAAAAGCGGTCGGTTTGGCCGCTCGCCCTCCGCCTGGGGCCACCGGATTTCCCGCACCGAGGCCAACGCTATTCACGCTCGCTGGTGAGAGACGGACATGGACGAGCGAGACGCCGATCGAACCGACGAGGAGCTACTCGCTGCAGCCCGGGAGGCCGCCGCCGACGCCTACGCGCCCTACTCGGCGTACGCCGTCGGCGCCGCGCTGGAGACCGTCGACGGCGCGGTCTACACGGGCTGCAACGTCGAGAACGCCAACTTCAGCAACAGCCTCCACGCCGAGGAGGTCGCGGTCGGCGCCGCCGTCGCCGACGGCCACCGCGAGTTCGCCCGCCTGGCGGTCTCCTCGGCGGCCCGCGACGGCGTCACGCCCTGCGGGATGTGCCGGCAGACCCTCGCGGAGTTCTGCGACGCCGAGTTCCCGGTCCTCGTGGAGGGACGCGACGCCGAGGGGGACGCGAGCGACGTCGAGAGTGACGCGAGCGACGTCGAGGGGGACGAGGGAGATGCCGGGGGGGGGACGAGGGAGACGCCGAGGGAGGCGAGGCGAACGTCGAACCGACCGTCTACCGCCTCGACGACCTCATCCCGGACACCATCACGCCGGAGATGGTCCTCGACGGGTAGCCGACGCGAAGCTACTTGCACCCGCCGGGGGAACCGGCGGACATGACCGGCGATTCGACCGAGGACAGCCAGTACCACCTCGAGGTGGGTCCGGGGGACGTCGCCGACGCGGTCCTCCTCCCGGGCGACACCGAGCGCGTCGAGAAGATCACCGCCCTCTGGGACGACGCCGAGACGGTCGCCCACCACCGCGAGTACCGCACCGCCACGGGGAGCTACGACGGCCAGCCCGTCTCGGTGACCTCCACCGGGATCGGCAGCCCCTCCGCCGCCATCGCCGTCGAGGAGCTGGCACGCTGCGGCGTCGAGACGTTCGTCCGCGTGGGCTCCTGCGGCGCCATTCAGCCCGAGGTCGAGGTGGGCGACCTGGTGATCACCTCGGGCGCGGTCCGCCAGGAGGGCACCAGCCACGAGTACGTCCGGGAGGATTACCCCGCCGTCGCAGACCACGAGGTCGTCTCGGCGCTGGTCGCCGCCGCCGAGCGCCTGGAGTACCCCTACCACGTCGGGCTGACGATGAGCGCCGACTCCTTCTACGCGGGGCAGGGCCGCCCGGGGTTCGCGGGCTTCCGGGCCGCCGGCAGCGACACGCTCGTCGACGAACTCCGTGACGCGAAGGTGAAGAACATCGAGATGGAGGCCAGCGCCATCCTCACGCTGGCGAACGTCTTCGGCCTCCGGGCGGGGGCGGTCTGTACGGTCTACGCCGACCGGACGACCGGGGAGTTCCGCACCGCGGGCGAGACCCGGGCCGCCGAGACGGCGAGTCTGGCGGTCGCGCTGCTCGCGCGGATGGACCAGATCAAGCGCGAGGCGGGCGCGGACCGCTGGCACGCCGGACTGTCGCTGGATTGAGCGGTCCCTGAGGACGGCCCGAGGCTGAGGAGTGAACCAATCGCCCGTGCGAGCGCTCCGCAAACCCCCGTGCGGGGCCGTTCCAAAGCCCATTTATCGGTTGGCTCCGGACCAACAGGTATGACTACGCAGGTCGTCGTTCTCGGCTCCGGGTATGCCGGCGCCGGCGCGGTGAAACGCTTCCAGCGAGAGATCGACGGCGACGCCAATCTGACCTGGGTCTCAGAGCACGACTACCACCTCGTGCTGCACGAGTCCCACCGGGTCATCCGGGACCCGAGCGTCGAGTCGAAGATCACGATCCCGGTCGAGGAGATCGCGGCCCCGGAGACCGACTTCGTTCAGGGTCACGTCGTCGGCGTCGACGTCGACGAGCGCACCGTCGAACTCGACTCCGGCGAGACCGTCGAGTACGACTACCTGCTGGTTGCCATCGGGACGGCGACGGCCTTCTACGGCATCGAGGGACTGAAGGAACACTCCCTGACGCTGAAGGGGCTCGAAGACGCCCGCGAGATCCACCGACGCCTCCAGGAGGCCGCGCGGGAGGCGTCCCGCTCTGACCCCGCGAAGGTCGTCGTCGGCGGCGCCGGCCTCTCGGGGATCCAGTCGGCGGGCGAGATCGCGGGCTTCCGCGACGACCACCGCGCGCCGATCGACGTCACGCTGGTGGAGGGCCTCGAGGAGGTCTTCCCCGGGAACCCCGCGTCGGTCCAGAAGGCGCTTCGGCGGCGCCTCGAGGAGCGCAACGTCGACGTCATGACGGGGGAGTTCATCTCCGAGGTCGACGCGGACACCATCTACGTCGGCGGCGGCGAGGACGAACCGGCGACCGAACTGGAGTACGACCTGCTGCTGTGGACCGGCGGGATCACCGGCCACGAGGAGATCGCCGGCGCCGGCGTCGAGAAGGACGAGCGGAGCAACCGCATCTTCGCCGAGTCGGACTTCACGACCAGCGACGACCGCGTGTTCGCCATCGGCGACTCGGCGCTGATCGACCAGGGCGAGGACGCCGTGGCGCCGCCGACCGCCCAGGCCGCCTGGCAGGCCGCCGAGGTGGCCGGCGAGAACCTCGCGCGCGCGGTCCGCGGCCAGCCGCTACAGACCTGGACGCACCACGACAAGGGGACGGTCGTCTCGGTCGGCGAGGACGCCGTCGCCCACGACGTGATGAACGTCCCCGTCGAGACCTTCGGCGGGCTCCCGGCGCGGGTGCTGAAGAAGGGCATCGCGGCGCGGTGGATCGCCGACGTCTCCTCCTACGGGCGCGCGCTGAGCGCCTGGGGAGACATGTGACCACGGGGCAGAAGCGGGCTCCGGACCCGACGGAACGATTCGCTGACTAGTCGAGACCGCCCGCCACACTCACTTCTCGGGCGGTTCGGCGGGCGCGGTCATCGAGCCGATGGTCAGGATGAGGATGTTGCTGGTGTCGTCCTTCCCGTCGACGGTCCCCTCGATGACCAGCTTCGACAGCGGCGTCGGCCCGACGACGACCGTGTCGCCCTCGTGGAAGTCACGGAGCGAGCCCTGGACGTGGATCTCCGCGCGGCACTTCTCGGGGTGGTGGACGCTGCTGAGGGAGATCTCCTCGACGTTGGCGCCCTCGACGGGCTCGCCGTTGTGCGTGAGCGGCACGGCGGCCGGCTCGTCCATCTCCTGGATGTCCAGCGCTTCGTAGGCGTTGGCCGTCGGCTTGTAGCCGCCCTTCGGGCCCGGTACGCCTTCGACCAGCTGGAGCGCCTTCAGGCTCTGCATCTGGTTGCGGATCGTCCCCGGGTTGCGCCCGACCTCCTCGGCGATCTCCTCGCCCTTGACCGCCGCCTCCTGTTCGCGGTGGAGATCGATGAGAGCACGGAGAATCTTCTTCTGACTCGTGGTCAGTTCGATCGACGACATAGCGTAAACTTGGCCGCAGACGCTCTTAAAAGCGATGATGGACCGGGCGAGAGTCCCGGGGACTGACACGACGAGGCGCGACGGTCTCTTCGGGTTCGGAACCGCACCGCGTTGGCGCCGTCTCGAGACGGTCGGGATGTCCCGAACGCGACGCTCCCACCGTCCCGAACGCGACGCTCCCGCCGAGACGGAGAGCGATACGGCTTTGTCCCCCGCGCGGCGGCCTGTAGGTATGCAAGACCGACGCGTTCTCGTGACGGGCGGGGCCGGCTTCATCGGGTCGAACCTGTCGAACCGCCTGGCCGCGGCCAACGACATCGTGGCGCTGGACAACGAGTACCTCGGGACGCCCGAAAATCTCGACGAGGCCGTGGAGTACGTCGAGGCGGACGTGCTCGAGGAGGACCTCCCGACGGACGTGGACGTGGTCTTCCACCTGGCGGCGCTCTCCTCGCGGCAGATGCTCGAGGAGCAGCCCCGCCAGGGCGCCCGCGTCAACATCGAGGGGTTCGTCAACGTCGTCGAGCAGGCGATGGCCGACGGCTGCGAGACGGTCGTCTACGCCTCGACCTCCTCGATCTACGGCAGCCAGACCGACCCCTGCCCGGAGGACATGCCTGTGGAGGCCTCGACGGGCTACGACGCCTCCATGATGGGACGGGAGCGCTACGCCGAGTACTACAGCGACTTCCACGACCTCTCGCTGGCCGGGATGCGCTTCTTCTCGGTCTACCAGGGCTACGGCGGCGCCGAGGAGCACAAGGGCCAGTACGCCAACACCGTCTCGCAGTTCACCGAGCAGATCGCCGCCGGCGAGTCGCCCGTCCTCTGGGGCGACGGGAGCCAGACCCGGGATTTCACCCACGTCGAGGACATCGTCCGGGGCCTGGAACTGGCCGCCGACCACGAACTCGACGGCGTCTTCAACCTCGGCACCGGCGAGAGCTACTCGTTCAACGAGATGGTCGAGCTGATCAACCGGGAACTGGGCACCGACGTCGAACCCGAGTACGAGCCCGTCCCGCTGAAGAACTACGTCTACCACACGAAGGCCGACCCCTCGAAGTTCCGCGCGGCGACGGGGTGGGAGCCCGAGATTCCCTTCGAGGAGGGGGTCGCCCGGGTCTGCGCGCCGTACCGCGACGACTGAGCGACTCCGGCGCGCCATACGGCGACGACTGAGCGATCTCGGCGCGCCGTACCGCGCCGTACCGCGACCCCGGTGCGCCCTACTGCGACGAGTGAGCGACCCTTGCCGCCCCGTTCGCTCGCCTCGGCGGGGCCTCGCCGAACTCACTAAGTGCACGAGGCGCGGAGAGTCGGCTATGACCAGCGTCCGAATCATCGGCGCGCCGACCGACTACGGCGCGAACCGCCGCGGCGTCGACATGGGCCCCTCGGCGATCCGCTACGCCGGGCTGAGCGACGAACTGACCGCGGTGAACGTCGCCTGCGGGGACGCGGGCGACCTCGACACGCCGAACTTCGAGGAGGCCGACCCCGACGCCGACGAGCCGCGGCTGGGTAGGGCGAAGTTCCTCCGCGAGGTCCGGGCCACCAGCGTCGAGCTCGCCGACCGGGTCGCGGCGACGGTCGCCGAGGGCGTGACGCCGCTGACCCTGGGCGGCGACCACTCGATCGCCATCGGGTCGATGGCCGGGAGCGCCCGGGACGCCGACGTGGGCGTCCTCTGGTTCGACGCCCACGGCGACTTCAACACGCCGGAGACCAGCCCCTCCGGCAACGTCCACGGGATGCCGCTGGCCGCGGCGCTCGGCCTCGGCGAGTTCGAACACGCCGAGTGGGCGACCGCCCCCGGCCTCGCCCCCGAGAACGTCGCGCTGGTCGGCCTCCGCGACCTGGACGAGCGCGAGAAGGAGAACATCCGCGAGTCCGGAGTGACCGCGTTCACCATGCCCGACGTGGACGAACACGGCATCTCCGAGGTCGTCGACCGGGCGCTCGACGTGGTCACCGACGGCACCGACGGCATCCACGTCAGCCTCGATCTGGACTGGCTCGACCCGACGGTCGCGCCGGGCGTCGGGACGCCCGTCCGCGGCGGCGTCTCCTACCGGGAGGCCCACGCGGCGATGGAGGCCGTCGCCGACAGCCGCCGCCTGCGGTCGATGGACGTGGTCGAGGTCAACCCGATCCTGGACGACCGCAACGAGACCGCGGAACTGGCCGCCGAACTCGTCGCCAGCGCGTTCGGCAAGCGCATCCTCTGAGCCCCGGTCTCAGTCGACGACGAGCAGCGTCGCAACCGCGAAGCCGAGGCCCAGCAGGAGGCTCACGGCGCCCGCGAGTCCCCACAGCACCCGCATCACCAGCGGCTGGTCGTCGATTCCCAGCGGTCGGGTGACCCGGTGGTACGGCGAGGGGGCCCCGGTCATCGCGTCGTCCGCACCGGTCAGAGCGAACCGGACGAGCCACCCGCCGAGTCCGAGCAACCCGAGCGCGGTCAGTCCGGACAGGAGCCAATCGATCACACCATCGTGATCAGGAAGAGAGCTTCAAGTAGATTGGGACGACCGCCCTCCGTGGGTGGTCGTCGGGGATGGACTCGGGTTGGCGGCGGGAACGGGAGGTGCTCCCCGCCAGCGCCGACGGGTTACTCCTCGCCCGCGCAGACGTCTTACTCTTCGTCCTCGCCCTCGTCTCCGACCTTCTCGGCGGGGACGACGTCGACGGAGGCGACGTGGTCGCCGGCGTCGAGGTCCATCACCCGGACGCCCATCGTGTTTCGACCCACGACCGAGACGTCGTCGACGCGGGTGCGGATGATCTGGCCGTCCTCGCTCATCACCAGCAGGTCGTCGCCGGCGCGGACCGCGTCGATGGCGCAGGAGGCGCCGTTGCGCTCCTCGGTCTTGATGTCGATCAGGCCCTTGCCGTTGCGCGACTGGACGCGGTAGTCACCGATCTCGGTGCGCTTGCCGAAGCCGTTCTGCGTCACGGTCAGCAGCCAGTCGTCGCGGGTCTCGTCGACGGCGGCGACGCCGGCGACCCGGTCGTCGCCCGTGAGGTTGATCCCGCGGACGCCGCGGGCGGTCCGGCCCATGGCCCGGACCTCGTCCTCGTCGAAGCGGATGGACATCCCCCCGGCGGTCGCGATGACGACGTCCATCGAGCCGTCGGTCACCTCGACGTCGGCCAGGGCGTCGCCCTCCTCCAGTTTGATCGCGCGGATGCCCGTCGAGAGGATGTTCTCGAACTCGTCGCCGGCGGTGCGCTTGACGTAGCCGCCGCGGGTGACCATCGTCAGGTAGTCGTCGCCGGTGAGGTCGTCGGTGTTGACGACGGCCTCGATCTCCTCGCCGTCGTCGAGGTCGAGGATGTTCACCGCCGACTTGCCCCGGGCGGTCCGGGACATCTCCGGAACCTGGTAGGTCTTCAGCTGGTAGACCTGGCCGTGGTCGGTGAAACAGAGCAGGTAGTCGTGGGTGTTGGCGACGAACACCGACGAGACCCGATCGCCCTCCTTGAGTTCCGTGCCGATGATGCCCTTGCCGCCCCGGTTCTGCGCGCGGAAGGTGTCGGCGGGCATGCGCTTGATGTAGTCGTCCTCGGTGACGACGACGACGACGTCCTCCTCGGCGATGAGGTCCTCGCGGGTGACCGTCCCGGTGTCCTCGATGATGGAGGTCCGGCGCTCGTCGCCGTACTCCTCTTTGATCTCCAGGAGTTCGTCCTCGATGACCGACAGGAGCTCGGACTCGCTGCCGAGGATTGTCTCCAGGCGCTCGATGCGGGCCTGGACCTCCTCGTACTCCTCCTCGATCTCCTGGGACTCCATCGAGGTGAGCGACCCAAGCTGCATCCGGACGATGTGTTCGGACTGGTCCTCCGAGAAGTCGAAGCGCTCCCGGAGGGCCGCCCGGGCGGCGTCGCGGTCCTCGGAGTCGCGGATCGTCTCGACCACGTCGTCGACGTTCTCCAGCGCCTTCAGCCGCCCCTCGAGGATGTGCGCGCGGTCCTCGGCCTCGTCGAGTTCGAACTGCGAGCGCCGGCGGACGACCTCCTTGCGGTGGTCGAGGTACTCACGCAGGGTGTCCTTGAGGTCGAGCACCTGCGGCGCCCCGTCGACCAGCGCGAGGTTGATGACGCCGAAGGTGGTCTCGAGGTGGTTCTCCAGCAGCTGGTTCTTCACGACTTCCGCCATCGCGCCGCGCTTGAGTTCGACGACGACCTTGATGCCGTCGCGGTCGGACTCGTCGCGGAGGTCGCGGATGCCCTCGATCTTGCCCTCGTTGACGTCGTCGGCGATGCGCTCGACGATGCGCGCCTTGTTCTCCTGGAAGGGGAGTTCGGTGACGACGATCTCGCCAGCCTCCTCGTCGACCTCGAACTCCGCGCGGACGCGGATGCGCCCGCGACCGGTCTTGTAGGCCTCGTGGATGCCGTTGCGGCCGACGATGTTGGCGCCGGTCGGGAAGTCCGGCCCCTTGACGTGCTCCATCAGGTCCTCGATGGTGCAGTCGGGATTTTCGATGAGGTGGACGGTCGCGTCGATCACCTCGCCGAGGTTGTGCGGCGGGACGTTCGTCGACATGCCGACGGCGATCCCCGAGGAGCCGTTGACCAGCAGGTTCGGGAACGCGGCCGGCAGGACTGCGGGCTCCTGGAGGCGGTCGTCGTAGTTGCTCTGGAAGTCGACCGTGTCCTTCTCGATGTCGGCCAGCAGCTCCTCGGCGATGGGGGCCATGCGGGCCTCCGTGTAGCGCATCGCCGCCGGCGGGTCGCCGTCGATGGAGCCGAAGTTGCCCTGGCCGTCGATCAGCGGGTAGCGCATCGAGAAGTCCTGGCCGAGCCGGACCAGCGTGTCGTAGATGGCCTGGTCGCCGTGGGGGTGGTAGTCCCCCATGGTCGTCCCCACGATGGAGGAGGACTTCCGGTGGCCCGAGCCGCTGGTGACGCCGTCCTCGTGCATGGCGTAGAGGATGCGCCGGTGGACCGGCTTCAGGCCGTCACGGACGTCCGGCAGGGCCCGTCCCGCGATGACCGACATCGCGTAGTCGATGTAGGACTGCTCCATCTCGTCCTCGACGCGGACCTCCTCGATCCGCTCGGCGATACCGTCGACGTCGTCGGGTGCGTCTGCGCTCATGGTCGAACCATCTCCTGCTCGGGTCGAACCGGCTCGTCGCTGGGTCGACCCCAGTCGTTGCGTCGGGCCATCAGATGTCCACCCACTCGGCCTCGCTGGCGTGGTCCTTGATGAACTGCTTGCGCGGGCCGACCGCGTCGCCCATCAGGACGTTGAACATCTTGTCCGCCGCGGCGGCGTCCTCGAGGGTGATCTGCTTGAGCACGCGGTGCTCGGGGTCCATGGTCGTGTCCCAGAGCTGGTCGGGGTTCATCTCGCCCAGTCCCTTGAACCGCTGGACCTGCGAGGGGCTGCCGTCGCAGACCTCCTCGACCACGCGGTCGCGCTCGGCCTCGGTCATCACGTCGTAGGTCTCGCCGCGGTAGCGCACGCGGTACAGCGGCGGCTTGGCCGCGTAGACGTAGCCCGCCTCGATCAGCGGCTTCATGTGGCGGTAGAAGAACGTCAGCAGGAGCGTCCGGATGTGCGCGCCGTCGACGTCGGCGTCGGTCATCATGACGATCTTCTCGTAGCGGGCCTCCTCGATGTCGAACTCCTCGCCGATCCCGGTGCCGATCGCCGTGATCAGCGAGCGGATCTCGTTGTTCTCCAGGATGCGGTCGAGGCGGTGTTTCTCGACGTTGAGGATCTTCCCGCGGATCGGCAGCACCGCCTGGAACTCGCTGTTGCGGGCCTGCTTGGCCGACCCGCCCGCCGAGTCGCCCTCGACGATGAACAGCTCCGACTCCGCCGGGTCCTTGGTGCGGCAGTCGGCGAGCTTCCCGGGCAGGGCCGTCGACTCCAGCGCGGACTTGCGGCGGGTGAGCTCCTCGGCCTTCTTGGCGGCCTTGCGGGCCTTCGCGGCCTCGACGGCCTTGGAGACGACCGCGCGGGCCGTGTCGGGGTTCTCCTCGAAGTAGGTGCCGAGGTTCTCGTGAACTGCGCTCTCGACGATGCCCCGGACCTCGCTGTTGCCGAGCTTGGTCTTGGTCTGGCCCTCGAACTGCGGGTCGGGGTGTTTGACCGAGATGACCGCCGTCAGCCCCTCGCGGACGTCCTCGCCCTTGAGGTTGTCCTCGAGGGCGTCGGCGAGGCCGTGCTCGTTGGCGTAGTCGTTGACCGTCCGGGTGAGCGCGGTCTTGAAGCCGGTGAGGTGGCTCCCGCCCTCGCGGGTGTTGATGTTGTTCGCGAACGAGTGGACCGACCCCTGGAGCTCGTCGGTGGCCTGCATCGCCACCTCGACCTGGATGTCCCGCTCCTCGTCCTCGAAGTAGATCACGTCCTGGTGCAGCGGGGTCTTGGTCTCGTTGAGATACTCGACGAACTCGCGGATGCCGCCGTCGTAGCGGAAGCTCTCGGACTGGCCATCGCGCTCGTCGGTCAGGGTGATCTCGACCCCGGAGTTGAGGAAGGCGAGTTCGCGCAGCCGGTTGGCCAGCGTCGAGAAGGCGAAGTCGGTCGTCTCGAAGATCTCCTCGTCGGGCCAGAACCGAATCGTCGTCCCGGTCTCCTCGCCCTCGCGGAGGTCGCGCACGCGCTCGAAGGCGCCCTCGACGGGCTCGCCGTGGTCGAACTCGTGGCGCCAGAGCGCGCCGTCGCGCTTGATCTCCACCTTCAGGGTCGTCGACAGCGCGTTGACCACGCTGACGCCGACGCCGTGGAGGCCGCCGGAGACCTGGTAGGACTTGTTGTCGAACTTCCCGCCGGCGTGCAGGACGGTCAGGATCACCTCGACCGCGGGGCGGTCGTACTCCTCGTGGACGTCGACCGGGATGCCCCGGCCGTTGTCGGCCACGCTCACGGAGCCGTCCTCGTGAATCGTGACGTCGATTTCGTCGCAGTAGCCGGCGAGGGCCTCGTCGATGGAGTTGTCGACGACCTCGTAAACGAGATGGTGGAGTCCACGCTCGCTCGTGGACCCGATGTACATCGCCGGGCGCTTGCGGACGGCCTGGAGGCCCTCCAGCACCTGTATCTGCCCGGCTCCGTACTCACTTTCGTCTGACATAGAACCTTGTTCCTGCCTAGTGGCCCTCCGTCCTTAAACCCTCGCACACGCGCCCGCGCGTGAGAGCGACAACGCCCAAGTGACTTCCACTCCCACGCACACGCATGCCACGCGCCGCGGTCGCACTCGGGGGCAACGCCGTCATGCCGGGTGCCGACGCCACGTTCGACGAGCAGATGGCGACCGTCCGGGACACCGTCGACCAGCTCGCCGCGCTCCGGGCCGAGGGCTACGACTTCCTCTGCACCCACGGGAACGGCCCCCAGGTCGGTAACCGCCTGCTGGAACAGGAGTGCGCCGACACGCCGGCGATGCCGCTCGACATCCTCGTCGCCGAGACCCAGGCCCAGCTCGGGGCGATGCTCCAGCGCGCGCTCGACGCCGCCCTCGACGAGGACTTCCTGACGATCGTCACCCAGACCGTCGTCGACCCCGACGACCCCGCGTTCGACGACCCGACCAAACCGATCGGCCCCCGCTACACGCGCGAGGAGGCCGAGGCGAAGGCGTTCCCGACGGCCCGGGTCGCCGACGGTCCCGACGGCGAGGCGCGCTACCGCCGGGTCGTCGCCTCGCCCGAACCGCAGTCGGTGGTCGAGAGCGAGGAGATCGCGGCGCTGGTCGAGCGCGGGCAGGGGGTGATCTGCGGCGGCGGCGGGGGCGTTCCGGTCGTTCGCGGGGGGTGGGACGACGGTGGGCGACCGGTCGATGGCGAGCGGGACGGCGAGAAGGACCACGAGAAGCACGAAGCCGACGCCGACGACCGCACGCTCACGGGCGTCCCCGCCGTGGTCGACAAGGACTACACGACCCGACTGCTCGCCGACGCGGTCGGCGCCGACGACCTGGTGTTCCTCACCGACGTCGAGCGCGTCTACCTGGACTACGGGAGCGACGACGCCGAACCGCTGGACGCGGTCGACGCGGCGACGATGCGCGAGCACCTGGCCGCCGGCGAGTTCGGCGCGGGGTCGATGCGCCCGAAGGTCGAGGCCGCGCTGCGGTTCCTCGAGTCGGGCGGCGAGCGGGCAATCGTCTGCCTGCCCGACGAACTCGCCGCCGCCGTCGACGGCGAGGCCGGGACGCGGATCACCCGGGGATAGCGCCGGCGCCCGCGTCGGCGCCGGCGCCCGCCATCGTCGCGCCGACGGCGGTCCGATCCCGGGCTACAGCCCGAGTGCGTCGGCGTGGCGGTCCAGCAACTCGGCGAAGGTGAAGTTCTTCGGCTCGACCCGGTAGCGGACGCGGACGACGGGCACGTCGACGTCGACCAGCCGGGCGAGGTCGTGGGGCGTGCCCGCCAGCACGAGGTCGCAGTCGACGTTCCGGATCGTCGCCTCCAGGTCGGCGAGCTGGTCGGCGGTGTAGCCCATCGCCGGGAGGACCCGGTCGAGGTGGTCGTACCGCTCGAGCAGGTCGGCGATGGAGCCGACGGCGGCGCCGCGGGGGTCGACCCGATCGGCGGCGCCGAACTGCCGGGCGGCGACGGTGCCGGCGCCGTAGGCGGCGTCGCCGTGGGTGAGCGTCGGCCCGTCCTCGACGACCAGGACGCGGGCGCCATCGATCAGGTCGGGGTCGTCGACCGAGACGACCGAGTCGGCGTGGAGGATCCGCGCGTCGGGGTTGACCGCGCGGGCCGCGGCGGCGACGGCCTCGACGTCCGCGGGCTCGGCGCTGTTCTCCTTGTTGAGCAGGACCTCGTCGGCCATCCGGAGGTTGGTCTCGCCGGGGTGATACCGGGTCTCGTGGCCCGGCCGCAGCGGGTCCGCGAGGACGACGTGGACGTCGGGCCGGAAGAACGGGAGTTCGTTGTTGCCGCCGTCCCACAGCAGCAGGTCGGCCTCGCGCTGGGCCGCCGCGAGGACGTCGCCGTAGTCGACGCCGGCGAAGACGACGTGGCCGCGCTCGATGTGCTGTTCGTACTCCTCGCGCTCCTCGATGGTGGCCTCGCCGGCGTCGAGGTCCGCGAGGCTGGCGAAGCGCTGGACGCGCTGTTCGGCCAGGTCGCCGTAGGGCATCGGCTCGCGCACGACCGCGACGTCGACGTCGCGGCCCTGGAGTTCGTCGGCGAGGGCGCTGGAGACCTGGGACTTGCCACAGCCCGTCCGGACGGCGTCGACCGCCAGGACCGGCACGTCGGCGTCGAGCATCATGCTGTCGGGACCGATCAGGCGGAAGTCCGCGCCCGCCGACTCCGCCCGCGAGGCCGCGTGCATCACGTCCTCGTGGGAGACGTCCGAGTAGGAGAACACCACCTGGTCGACGCCGCGGTCGGCGATCAGGGATTCGAGCTCCGACTCGGGGCGGATGGGGATGCCGTCGTCGTATCCCGGGCCGGCCAGTTCGGGCGGGTAGACCCGGTCGGGGGCGTCTCCCGCCTCACCCAGGTTCTGGCCGCCGGCGCGGGTGAAGGCGACGACCTCGACGTCCTCGCGTCCCCGGAAGACGGTGTTGAAGTCGTGGAAGTCCCGTCCCGCCGCGCCCATGATGAGCACGCGGGTCGACGCCTCGGAGGTACTCGAGCGAGCGCTCATACCGGGAGGGTCGCACGCCGCGACGAAAACAGCACCGGCGGCACCGGACGGGGAGTCGAGTGGACAGTCGCCGGTCTGCAGGAGCCGACGACGCGACGGCAGGCGGGCCGAGCGGCCCTCAGGCCTCGGCCCAGGGCGGGTGCTCGGCGTCGGCGAACTTGAACAGGTCGCCGTAGTCGGCGGGGAGACTGCCCCGCACGTCCCGGCGCTCGCCGGGGGGTTCGATCTCGTCGATGACGGAGACGACGGCCTTGACGTGGAAGACGGCGTCGGCCTCCGTCAGGTCGGCGCGCTCGGCGACCCGGGAGACAAACTCGTCCCAGTCGAACCGTTGGCCCGACTCGGCGTTCAGGAGGTACCAGTCGATCTCCATCGGGAGCGGGCTCGCGAGGTCGGCGGCCTCGTCCTCCGAGAGGCGTTCGCCGAGGGTCGTGAGGACCGCGCGGATGGTTCGGACGGCCTCGCCCTGCGTCGCCGCTCCGATGCGATGCTGCACGTCGCCGGTGAATTCACTGTATTCCATGGGTGGACACCTCTGTCGCGTGAACCGGCCGACAGCGACGGGCTCGCCCGCGGTCGGTTCGCCGTGTCAGAAGTGTCAGCCGGAAATGTCAAAAAAGGCCTGGCCGTTCCCCGGCACAGCGCGCGGGACTCCCCGCCGAGTCGTCTCGGCGCGGCGGCCGGTCCCGACTCGCGGTATCGCCGTCCCGGGGCGATAGCAGTGCCGGCGTCGCTGATTTCACTTCCACCGCGCCGACGAGGAGGTTTTATGCGTCGACCGGTAATCCCTCCACAGTATGACGTCCTTCCAGTCGACACTCGGCGAGGAGGCGGGGATCGCCGAGGAGCTGGCCGAGAGCCAGCGGTCGATCTCCATCGCCGAGTTCTTCGAGAAGAACAAGCACATGCTCGGGTTCGACTCGGGGGCCCGGGGGCTGGTGACGGCGGTGAAGGAGGCCGTCGACAACGCCCTCGACGCCTGCGAGGAGGCGGGCATCGCCCCGGACATCTACGTCGAGATCGACGAGGTCGGCGACTACTACCGCCTGATCGTCGAGGACAACGGACCGGGCATCACCAAGGAGCAGGCGCCGAAGGTCTTCGGCAAGCTCCTGTACGGCAGCCGGTTCCACGCCCGCGAGCAGAACCGCGGCCAGCAGGGGATCGGGATCTCCGCGGCGGTGCTGTACTCCCAGCTCACCTCCGGTAAGGCGGCGAGGATCACCTCGCGCACGCAGGGCGCCGCCGAGGCCCAGTACTTCGAGCTGATCGTCGACACCGACGAGAACGAGCCGGAGATCCGCACCGAGCGGACCACCTCCTGGGACCGCCCCCACGGGACGCGCATCGAACTGGAGATGGAGGCCAACATGCGCGCCCGGGGCCAGCTACACGACTACATCAAGCACACGGCGGTGGTCAACCCCCACGCCCGGATCGAGCTACGCGAGCCGGGGCTGGAGGGACCGCTAAAGTTCGAGCGCGCGACCGACCAGCTCCCCGCCGAGACCGAGGAGATCCGCCCGCACCCCCACGGGGTCGAACTCGGGATGCTGCTGAAGATGCTCGCCGCCACCGACTCCTACTCGGCGTCGGGGTTCATGCAGCAGGAGTTCACCCGGGTCGGCAAGAAGACCGCCGACAAGGTGGTCGACCGGTTCCGCGACCGCTACTACGGGCGCGGGATGGCCTGGTCGGCCCCCCGCGAGTACGAGAGCGTTGCGCCGGAGGCGCAACGAGAGGGAGACGGCGAAGCCGTCGAGCAGCGCGACCTCGAGGCGACCCTGGCCGACGCGGTCGCCAACAAGACCGCCGAGGCGACCGAGGCGTTCGCCTCGCGCGTGGCCGACACCCTGACCTCGCGCGAGCGCACGAGCCACGACGAACTCGCCGAGATCGTGGCCACCGTCGCCGCCGACGTCGACGAGGAGTACGGCGAGACCTTCGGGGAGACGGTCCAGGCCAACGCCGTCGCCGCGGCGTGGGCGGTCCTGACCGCCGACCGGACCGGCGACCTCTACGCGCTGGTCGACGAGGCCACCTCGACCCGGAAGGACGACGCGACGGTCCAGGGGCTGGCCGAGCGCATCGCCCAGCGGTTCGCCGACGACGCCGAGACCGCCGCCGAGGCCGGCGAGCAGTCCCGGGATCGATGCAACCGGGAGGCGTTGCGCCAGTACGTCGAGCGCGCCGCCGAGGCGACCGAGGAGTACGACGACGCCACCGTGGGCGAGACCGCCCGCGAGAACGTCACCGAGGCGATCTGGGCGGTGATGCGGACCGTCCCGGACGACCCGCCGAAGGTGTCGGCCCTGGCCGACGACCGCGACGCCGCCGCCGACTTCCTGGAGGCGATGCGCGAGACGGACATCCTCGCGCCGCCGACGGACTGCCTCTCGCCCATCACCGACGAACTGGTCGAGGCCGGCCTGCGCAAGGAGTTCGACGCGGACTTCTACGCGGCGGCGACCCGCGACGCCGAGGTCCACGGCGGCGACCCGTTCATCGTCGAGGCCGGCGTCGCCTACGGGGGCGAACTCGCGGCGGACGGCCCGGTCGACGTGCTGCGCTTCGCCAACCGCGTCCCGCTGGTCTACCAGCGCGGCGCCTGCGCGACGACCGACGTGATCAAGCGCATCGGCTGGCGCAACTACGGCCTCGACCAGCCCGGCGGCTCCGGCCTGCCCAACGGCCCCGCCGTGATCATGGTCCACGTGGCGTCGACGAACGTCCCGTTCACGAGCGAGTCGAAAGACGCCATCGCCAACGTCCCGGCCATCGAAGACGAGATCGAACTGGCGATCCGCGAGGCCGCCCGCGAGCTGAAGTCCTACCTCAACAAGCGCCGCTCGATGCAGAAGCGCCGCAAGAAGCAGGACGTCCTCGGGAAGATCCTGCCCGAGATGGCCGACAAGGTCGCCGAGGTCACCGGTCGGGAGCGCCCGAACATCGACGGCGCGCTCGCGCGCATCATGAACAACGTCAGCGTCGAGCGGGCCGTCGAGGACGGCACCGTGACCCTGACGGTGGAGAACCACTCGGACCGCTCGGCGGACCTGGACGTCACCGACATCGTCTCGGTCGAGCCGACCGACGTGGCCGTCGACGGCGGCGCCGAACCCAGCGTCGTCGACCTCGAGGGCGAGTGGTTCGTCCAGTGGAAGCCCTCGGTGAGCGGCGGCGAGACGGTGACCCTGACCTACGCCGTCGACGGCGAGGCCGAGTTCGACATCGACGTCGACGGCGTCGAGGCGGAACGACTGACGGTGGACGCCTGAGGAGACACAATGAGCACTGACACCGACCCCGAATCCGACGCGAAGACCCAGGAGGAACAGGCCCGCGAGCAGTTGATCGACCTGGCGGCGGACTTCTACGACCAGTTCGCCGGCGGCCAGATCCCGGAGATGAAACTCCCCACGCGGACGAAGAGCAACATCGAGTACGACCCCGACTCGAAGGTGTGGGTCTACGGCGACCGCACCTCGACGCGGTCGGCCAACTCCGTCCGCGGGGCGCGCAAGCTCCTGAAGGCGGTCTACACCATCGACTTCCTCGCCAAACAGCTCGAAGAGGACCGCTCGTCCACCCTGCGTGAGCTGTACTACCTCAGCGAGTCGTGGGACAACGAGGAGGCGCAGTTCGGCGACCAGGACGAGTCCAACCAGCTGATCGAGGACCTCGAGATCGTCTCGAAGGTCACCCGCGAGGACTTCCACATGCGCCCCGAGGAGTCCGGCGCGACGCTGATGGGGCCCCTGGAGATCCGCGAGCAGACCCGCCGCGGCGAGCGCGAGATCCACTGCCAGGAGGACGTCGGGGAGGGCGGCTACCAGATCCCGAACAACCCCGACACCATCGAGTTCCTCGACCACGACGTCGACTTCGTCCTCTGCGTCGAGACCGGCGGCATGCGCGACCGCCTGGTCGAGAACGGCTTCGACGAGGAGTACAACGTCCTGGTCGTCCACCTGAAGGGCCAGCCCGCGCGGGCGACCCGCCGGATCACCAAGCGCCTGCACGACGAACTCGACCTCCCCGTGGTGGTCTTCACCGACGGCGACCCCTGGTCGTACCGCATCTACGGCTCGGTCGCCTATGGGTCGATCAAGTCCGCCCACCTCTCGGAGTACCTCGCGACGCCCGAGGCGGAGTTCGTCGGCATCCGCCCGCAGGACATCGTCGACTACGACCTGCCGACCGACCCGCTCTCGGACTCGGACGTCAACGCCCTGGAGTCCGAGCTCGACGACCCGCGCTTCCAGTCGGAGTTCTGGACCGAACAGATCGAGCTCCAGCTCGACATCGGGAAGAAAGCCGAACAGCAGGCGCTGGCCTCCCGCGGCCTGGACTTCGTGACCGACACGTACCTGCCCGAGCGCCTCGACACGATGGACGTGCTGTAGTCGGCGGTCGAGACGTGCTATTGCCGACGACTGGGACGTGCTATCGCCGACGGTCGAAGGAGGAGGGAGGGGGTGATCGGCCTCGGGGGACCGACTCAGTTGGGTGCCTCGGGTCGGGAACGCTCGACGAGTGAGTGTGAGGTGGCTGCGTTCCCGGGTGCACCTACCGGGGACGCGCACTTGTGCTAGATACCCGACCAGTCAGGGTGACGTCCCCGATCGACGGGGCCGGCGGCGGCGTCAGCGTGCGCCGACGCCGTCCTCGAAGAACGCCTCGAGGAGTTTCTGCTGGGCGGCGGCGAGGTGCTGGTGGAACGTCGAGCGGGTGATCCCCATGGACTCGGCGAGGTCGTCGCCCGTGACCTGCCGCGGGCGCGTGAAGTAGCCCGCGACGTAGGCGCGATGGAGCGCGGTCGTCTGCCGGTCGGTGAGCCGGTCGCGGACCGCCCCGACGAACCCCCGGGGGAGGTCCTCGGCGGCGGTCCGCTCGCGCTTCGAGCGGAGGGTGACCGAGCCGTAGCGCGACCGCAGCGCGTCCATGGTCTCGCGGACGTCCCCCTCGGCGGCGAGCAGGCAGGTGAGTTCGACGCCCGTCGACGTGGCCTCGATCGCCCGGGTGCGCGCGCCCGTAGCTGCGAGCGTCGCCACCACGGACTCCTCGCCGACCTCGACGTCGAGGATCACGCCGTCGTCCCGTTCCGCGACGACGGACGCCGTTCCGATCGCGTCGTGGGGGACGTGGACGTCGGCGTCCGCGTCGGCTTCGCCGTCGGGGTCGCTCTCTTCGTCCCCCTCGCCGTCCGCGTCGCTCCCTGTGTCTTCCTCGCCGTCGGCGTCGCCCTCGCGCTCGCCCTCGATGGTCACCAGGCCGGTGGCGAGCACCGCCTCGGCGTCGACCCCCTCGATGGCCAGCGTCATCACCTCCCGCCCGTCCTCGCGCTGCATCGATCCGAGGTACTCGACCGTGCTGCCGACCGCCGCCGCGAGCGTGGAGAGCCACAGCGAGGGGTCGGCGATCTCGACCACCAGTTCCACCTCCGGTTCGACGGTCAGGATGCGGCGGCTCTCGAGCGCGTTGCGCGCGGTCGCGACCGCGCGCCCGAGTGAGGCGAGGACGGCCCGCTCCTGCTCGTCGAAGACCGTCGGGTCCGCGGCGTAGATGACCAGCACGGCCGGCGTCGACTCGCGGTAGGTCAGGGGCACGGCGGCGAGCGCGACCGACCGGTCGGCCAGCGCCGAGGGCGCGGCCTCCCGGGAGACACGGATCTCGCCGGTCCGGACCGCCTCGGCGACGGGTCCCTCACTGATCGGTTCGGCCGTCGCGTCCGGCGCCCCTGCGGCGGCGGAGGTCCCCGCGTCGGTGGACTCCCCCGCGCCGGCTGACTCTCCGCCGGGCTCGAACAGGTCGTCGGGGTCGACGCCGTCGATCGACGTCGCCACGGAGTCGACGTCGGGGACGACGGCGTCGGTCCGGAGGTCGACCTCGCCGATCCAGGCGGCGACGTAGGGGTCGGCCTCGACCACCCGGCGGGGGACGCGCCGGTGGAGGTCGGGGACGCTGGTCGCCCGAACGATCTCGGAGGTGATCCCCGCGAGGAGGCCGTCGATCCGCTCCAGCAGCCGCGAGAGCGCGGCGTGCTCCTCGCGGACGGCCGCCTCGGCGCGGCGCCGGTCGGTGATGTCGAGCTGGAAGCCGACGAAGTGGGTGGTCGTCCCGGACTCGTCGACGATCGGCGCCACCTCGACGCGGTTCCAGAAGAGTTCGCCGTCCCGGCGGTAGTTGCGCAGCTCGACTACGGTCCGTCGCTCCTCCTCGATGGCGGCACGCAGTTCGTCGACGGGCTCGGGTTCGGTCTCGGGGCCCTGGAGGAACCGGCAGTTGCGCCCGAGGACGTCCTCGCGGGCGTAGCCCGTGATGCGCTCGAAGGCGTCGTTGACGTAGATCAGGGGGACGTCCGGCGCCCGGGCGTCGGCGATGGTGATGCCGACGGGCGCCTCGTCCATGGCGCGCTCCTTCAGGAGCTCGTCGACCTCCTGCTGGGAGACGGATTCCACGGTAGTCATTGGTCGAGGGTCGTGTTCCAGTTCCTTAACAGGGGGTGGCCCCGCGGGGCGTTCGGGACCGGTCAGCCCGGCCGTGGAACCGGGGCGCGATGCGTCGGGTCACGGGTTCACGTGGAGAGCGTCAACTCACGGGTTCCACGCGCGGGGCTTGACCTCCTCCGGGCCGTCGGGGTCGGCCAGCAACCAGTCGACGTGGTAGCGGTGGCGACCCCCCGAGTGGGCCACGACGGCGTGGGCGCCGCGGATCTCCAGGACGAGCACCTCCTGGACGACGGTCCGGAAGTGCTCGGGGTCGCCGACGACCTCCTCGCCCGCGTCGTCGACGGGAGCGTTCCGGCGGACGTAGGCGGTCTCACCGGGCTCGAACTCGAGTTGCACGCGTCGGCGTTCGTGGCCCGGCCTCAAGGAACTAGGTGTCCGCGGCTGGATGGCGACGACGGACGCCGGGGGACCCCTACGCGTCGATCAGGTCGAGGCCGCCTCGTCGATCAGATCAAGGCCCGCCTCGTCGAGGACGACCGGCACCCCCCGTTTGGCCACGTCGGCGGCGAACGCCCCCGAGTCGGTCGCGATCCGGTCGAAGGCGCCGTAGTGGACCGGCAGGACGAGGTCCGGATTCAGCGTCTCCGCGAGGTCGGCCGCCTCGTGGCGGTCGGTCGCGAAGGTGCCGCCGATGTTCGCGAGGTACAGCGACACCTCCAGCTGTTCGAACCCCGGGAGGGCGTCGGAGTCGCCCGGCCAGAAGATGGTCCGCCCGCCCAGCGCGAGGAGATAGCCCACGCCGAAGCCCTTCGGGTGGTAGGGCTCGCCCGGCGCGCGGACGTGGGGGCCCTCGGGGTCGTTGTACGCCGGGATCGACCAGACGTCCGCGCCGGCGACGCTCACGCGGTCCTCCTCGCCGATGCGGACGACGTCGTAGGGCAGGTCCTCGGGCGCGACGACGTCGCGGTCGATCCGGTCGGCGTCGACGCCGCCGTAGACGACGAGGGAGGCGTCCGCGTCGGCGACCTGTTCGATCGCGTCCGAGTCGTAGTGGTGATCGTGGGTGACGCAGACGACGTCGCCGTCGCGGGCGTAGTAGTCCTCGAGGACGCCGTACCGACCGGGGTCGAGGTAGACGACGGTGCCGTCGGGGGCTTCGAGTCGGACGGTGGCGTAGCCGAGCCACTCGACCGTCAGGCCGTCGTGTCGGATGGGCATGCCCGGTCCTTGGACGAGCGGGGTAAAGTATCTCCCGCGGTCAGGGCGGTGGGCGGGGGGGAACGCCCGATGACTGTCGCCGATCAGCGATCGCGACCGACCGGTGACTATGGCCGATCGGCAACCGCGGTCGACCGGCGACTGTGGCCAATCGGCGACCGCGGTTGACCGGCGACAGCTTTTACCGTCGGACTCGCCCATGAGAGAGTATGCCACGAATCGATCCGCTGTTCCCCGAGTGTTGCCACCGGTGCCAACACCTGCAGAAACCGGAGGGCTCCTGCGGCCACCCCCTCGACCAGACCCTCCGGACCGAGTTCGCGAGCGACCCCGACCAGCCCTGCCCGATCGAGTGGCAGTAGTCCCCGACAGTCCTCAGCCGGGGAGCCCCACGAGCAGCGCGAGCAGGACCGCCGTTACCAGCCAGCCCAGGACGATCAGCGCGGCGACGCCCCAGCGGATCCGCCGCGGAACCGCCCCCTCCGCCGCGCGCTCTCGGGCGTCCGCGAGCACCCCCTCTGGCGTCAGCGCCCGCGCGAGCAGGATGCCCGCGGGCACGAACACCAGGTCGTCGAGGTAGCCAAGCACCGGCACCACGTCGGGGATGGGATCGATCGGGCTCGCGGCCAGTCCGACCGTGAGGGCGAGGACCGCCTTCGCGTACCACGGCGTCCGCGGATCGACGAGCGCGACCGACAGCGCCGCCACCTCGCGCCGGAGCCGGTCGATCCGCTCGCGAAGCGATGCCAGCGCAGCGCTCATTGGTTCGCTGCGAGCCGTTCCACCCGCCGTAGCGTGTCCGCGGTGTCGGGAGTCTTGTCCTCGCGGACGGCCACGAACCGGGGGAACCGGAGCGCGTACCCCGAGGAGTAGGTGGGCGAGGCCTGGATCTCCTCGTAGCCGACCTCGAAGACCACCGCGGGCTCGATGTCGACCTCGCGGCCGTCCTCCCGGCGGACGTGCGGTTCCAGCAGGTCGGTCAGTTCGGCCAGTTTCTCGTCGGTGATCCCCGTGGCGACCTTCCCCAGTGTCACGAAGTCGGCGTCCTCCTGCGACTGGCCGCCGCCCTCGACGCGGGCCGAGAGCAGGAACGTCCCCAGGAAGTTCGCGCGCCGTCCCTCGCCCCACTCGGCGCCGGTGACGACGAGGTCGAGCGTCTCCACGTCGGGCTTGCGCTTCAGCCAGTTCTTCCCGCGCTTGCCCGGCGAGTACGCCGCGTCGGGGTCTTTCAGCATGATCCCCTCGTGGCCCGCCTCCAGGGCCGCCTCCTCGACGGCGGCGATCTCGTCGGGGGCCGCGGAGAGCAGGAGGTCCGAGACGCTTGCCTCGTCGTCGACGACCGCGGCGAGGCGGCCGTGGCGCTCGGTCAGCGGCGCGGTCAGGAGGTCTTCGCCGCCGGCGTGGAGGCAGTCGAACGCGCGGAGTTCGACGGTGACCTCCTCGCGCACCCGGTCGACGTCGTGTTTCCGGCGGATGCGCCGCAGCACCGCCTGGAACGGGAGGGGGTCGCCCGCGTCGTCGACGGCGACGACCTCGCCGTCGAGGATCGCCGGCGTCGAGACCGTCTTCTCGACGAACTCGACGACCTCCGGAAGTGCGGCGGTCACGTCCTCCATGTTCCGCGAGAACAGCGCGGTCGTGCGCGCCTCGGCGTCTGGACCGCCCCCGGCGGCGCGGGTGGGGGTGGCGGTCCGTTCGGGGGCGTCCACGGCGATCCGCTCCGGGGCGTCGATGCCGTCGGGGTCGTGGTGGACCTGGACGCGGGCGCCGTCGTACTTCGTCTCGACGGCGGCGCTCTCCCACTCTTCGAGTGCGTCCGTGACGGTCCCGGCCTGGGCGAGCATCGCCTGGACCGGTCGACCCACCTGCAGGTCGACGGCGTCGAGGCCCTCGACCCCCTCGTCGCGGGCGATCTCGGCCACGCGCCCGTAGTCGTTGGTCACCTGGAGGGCGCGCTCGACCGCCTCGACGGGCGCGTCGAAGGCCTCGGCGACGGCGTCGCGGACCGTGCCCTCGCCGACGCCGATGCGCATCTCCGAGAGGACGATCCGGGCGAGGTAGCGCGCCTCCGTCGGGTCGGTCCGGTTGAACAGGCCGAACAGCACGTCCAGTTTCCGGTCCTGGCTGCCGCTGCCCGCGGCGGTCGCCAGGGTCGTCAGTTCCGCGAAGGTCTCGGCGACGGTGAGTCCCGAGCCCTCGGCGTCGCCGCTCCCGGACCCGCCGCCGAAGGCGGCGAGGCCGCGCTGCCCGCCGAAGTCGTAGCTCGCGGCCACTTCGCCGATCTCGCCGACGTCGGCGAGCCGGTCCTCCACGTCCGCGGCGGAGACGTTCGGCCCGGCGGCGCGGGCGATCGCCTCGTAGCACAGCGACGGGCCAACGTCGAGCGTCGTCGAGTCCCAGGCCGGAAACACCCGGCCCTGGACGAAGCGGGCGACGATCGGGAGGTCCTCACCCGCGGCCAGCAGGAGGTCCCGCACGAGCGAGACCGTCTCCAGGTCGGCCTCCTCGGCCTCGATCTCGTCGGCGCGCGCGGCGAACTCGGCGAAATCCATAGGGGCGATAGTCGCGTCCGGAAGTTAAGCACCCCGGAGGGCGGTGGCGGATCCGTCTCGTTCGACTGGATGCATGGGGTCGATAGGTGGTTCTGATCCGACCAGATGCCACCGGTTTCAAGAGCGCCGAGACGCGATACCCCTCCCATGAGTACGGACCTCGCGGCGGCAGTCGAAGAGGTGTTGGCGGTCGACGCCGAGGAGTTCCGGGCCCAGGCCGAGGCGGACGCCGAGGTCGTCAAGTCGGCGCTCCGTGACGGTGCGTTCGACAACCACCAGTCCATCATCGGACTCGAGTACGAGTTCTACGCGGTCGCCGACGGCCGGTGGGCCGCCGAGGGCGGGACCGGTACCCCGTGCGCGCTGATGCGCGTGCCGCGTCGCCTGCTCCACCTGATGGGGTTCGAGAAGGAACTCGGGCTGCACAACGCCGAGATGACCACCAGCCCCCAGCCGTTCAGCGCCTACGGGCTGGAGGCCCAGGAGTCCGAGGTCCGGGCCCGACTGGAGGCCGCCCAGGACACCACCGCCGCCGAGGGGATGCGCCTCGTCAGCGACGGGATCTGGACCATCCCGCCGGCGGGCGAGACCGCCCGGGACTACCTGGCCGACAGCGTCGAGTCCGACGGCGTCCGCATCGCGACCAACATGTCCGACGCGGTGCGCTACCACGCCATGGCCAACGGTCCGGCCTCGCCCGAGGAGACGACCGTCGAGGCCCCCCACGCCTCACTGACCGCGCGGACGGTCATGCCCGAGAGTCTCATCACCTCCATCCAGCCCCACTACCAGATGTCCCACGCCGCCGACCTCCCGCGGCACTTCAACTACGCGGTCCGCATCGCCGGCCCGCTGCTCGCGCTGGGGGTCAACTCCCCGTTCTTCCCGCCGGACCTCTACGACGAGGGCGCGACCGCCGAGGAGATCCTGGCCGACGGCTGGCACGAGAACCGGATCGCCGTCTTCGAGTCCGTCCTCAACACCGACGACGCCGAGAAGGTGAGGTTCCCGAAGGACCTCGAGACCGTCGAGCAGGCGGTCGACCGCATCGCCCGCGACGCGTCGGTGGTGCCGATGCCCGTCGACGCCGGCGACGACCGCTTCGACGACCGCTTCGCCACCTTCCGCCTGAAGCACGGCACCTACTGGCGGTGGGTTCGACCGGTCTTCGGCGGCGCCTCCCGCTCGGAGGCGAACGCGCGCATCGAGTTCCGGCCGATCGCCGCCCAGCCGACCGTCAGGGACACCATCGCCTTCCAGGCGGCGTTCGCGGGGCTGATGGAGAGCCTCCCACAGCGCGAGCACCCCGTGGCCCACCTCGACTGGGAGGTCGCCCGCGAGAACTTCTACGGCGCGATGCGCGAGGGGATCGACGCGGACCTCCGGTGGATCACACACCACGGCGAGGAGACCGCCGACCGCCAGGAACTGTTCGACGACCTCCTGGCCCACGCCGCCGACGGCCTGAAGTCCGCGGGCTGTAGCGAGGCCGAGGCCGCCCACTACCTGGAACCGCTCCGCGACCGCGTCGAGTCGGGTCGCACGCCCGCCGGCTG
This sequence comes from Haloferacaceae archaeon, assembly GCA_042216345.1. Taxonomy (GTDB): domain Archaea; phylum Halobacteriota; class Halobacteria; order Halobacteriales; family Haloferacaceae; genus JBDGUA01. The sequence continues at coordinate 11,196 of JBDGUA010000019.1, read as the reverse complement.
GAAGCGCCTGCAGGTCCAAGAGCGCCTCGCCGACGGTGCGGACCTCGAGGAGGCCATCTTCGGGATGCAGCGCGCCTACATCGAGAACCAGTCGGAGACCCTGATCGAGGGGACGTTCGGGGAGTGGTAGCGCGCGAGCGCTAGGGGGAGTCGGAGTTCCGACCGACGCACCGCTCCTCGACGAAGGTGCGGAGAGAACAGCCGCGTCGCGGATCGGTTCGTGGGCGGTGCCCGAGCTTGAGGCCCTACAGGACCTCTTCGAAGTCCTTGTGCCGGGTGATGTCGACGCCGTCCTGGGTCACCGTGGCGATGTTGATCCCGTTGCCGGAGGCGAGGTCGCGCTCGACGGCGCTGTGGATCGCCTGCGCGGCGATGGTCCTGGCCTCGTCGTTCGAGAGCTCCTCCTCGAAGTCCTGCTCGAGGACGCCCAGCGCGTACTGCGAGCCCGAGCCGGTGACGGTGTACTTCTCTTCGGTCGAGCCGCCGAGGGCGTCGATGGAGTAGATGTGCGATCCCTCCTCGTCGACGCCGCCCAGGATCGGCTGGACGATGTAGAACGCGCCCGAGCGCAGGAAGTTGCTGGTGAGCGTCGAGAGCGCCTGCATCGACATGTCCTCACCGCGGCGGGCCTCGTAGAGGCGCACCTCCGCCTGGAGCGAGCGGATGAGCGACTGGGCTGCCGACACCGAGCCGGCGATGGTCAGCGCCGCCGTCGGGTGGATCTGCTCGACCTTCTGGACGTCCTTGCTGGAGACCATGCGGCCGAGGCTGGCACGCATGTCGGTCGCGAGGACCACTCCCTCGCCGGTCTTGAGCCCGACAGTCGTCGTCCCGGTCTTCATTCCCTCCTCGTTCGAGTCACCTGCGCGACGGTCGGCGTGGTCGAACTCGCCGAGTTCGGGACCGAACACGTCGCCGTGGTCGGCGGTGAGCGCGTCCTGGACATCGGAGAAATCGCTGGGCGTTCGCATTGTCGGTGGTTGGGTCCCGCCGCTGATAAAGGCATTCTTTCCCCCGGCAGTTGCCGCCGCCCGTCAGCCGCGAGGTCGGCGTTCGGCGAGGACGGAGAACCTCTCGACGAAGGGTGGTCGAGGGCCTCTCGACGAAGGCGGGGCAAAGGCCGGTGGACGAAGGCAGGGCGAGGGCCCTTCGGCGAAGGCGGGGCGAGGGGCGGTGGACGGCGCCGGGCCGAAGGCCCGCCCACGACGTCTGCAGGTAGCGATCCGGAGAATGGGGCGATTCGATCCGTTACGGACCGGTATTGTCCAGCGCGTCGTCAGGACCCCGAGGTAGACGCCGGTCTCAGCGGGCGCTCGCGTTCTCGTAGGCCCGACCGGTCGCCTCGATCAGGTTGCGGATGGGGAGCCTGAGCCCGAGGCGGCGGGCCAGCAGCGCGACGGGCATCATGACGATGCCCACCAGGAGGGTGAGCTGGTACAGGACGTACGTGCTTACGCGATACGGCGTGTTGATCATCTGCTTGGCTCGGGTGGAACAATCGGGGGTATTTAACCCTTACCACCGGTGGTCGCGCTAGACAACCCCACCCGATGCGCCGCAGTATGGCGATTTGAGATCTGTCCCTCTGAATACGACGGATCGGCCGTCAATCGGCGCTGAATCGGGATAACGTGGGTGCGTTCGAACGGGGGTTCAGATAAGTTATGGCGAAGGTGTAGACGTAATCCGCCGACCTGTCCACACGGCGCGGCGCGTTCTGAACGGGGAGTACACCCCATCGTTGGCGGGCCGGGCAGACCCGTCACGGGTAAACCACAAAGCACGAAAGGGCTGGGAAAGTAGAGGGCCTATGGCTAACTATCTCGTCGCGATGGAGGCAGCGTGGCTGGTGCGCGACGTCGAGGACATCGACGACGCCATCGGCGTCGCCGTCAGCGAAGCCGGGAAGCGACTGAATCAGCAGGACAAGGAGTACGTCGAGGTCGACGTGGGGCTGACGACCTGCCCCGCCTGCGGCGAGCCGTTCGACTCCGCGTTCATCGCGGCGCAGACCGCGCTGGTCGGGCTCATGCTCGAGATCGAGATCTTCAACGCCGACAGCGAGCAACATGCCTCCCGCATCGCCAAGAGCGAGGTCGGGGGCGCCCTCCGCGACGTCCCGCTGTCGGTGATCGAGATCGTCGAGACCGAAGCGGACGAGTCCGAGGACTGAGACTGTCGGCGTCGGCATCGGTCGACCCCCCGGGGACCCCGGGGGTTCCGGATAAATCCCGAGAGAGTCCAAGCGCGAGCGGACTCACCGGGAGACGCCCCCGGGACCCCGGGGATTCCCGATAATTCCCGCGCGAGGTTCGTGGGGGAAGGGGATGGTGGGCTCGAGCAAAAGGGAGGCAAGGACCGAAGGGGAGCCAGACCCGATGCGGGGGCCAGACCCGAAGTAGGTCAGACCTGAAGCGAGACCAGAACCGAAGCGGTCCCAGAACCGAAGCGATCCCACGGCTCCGGAAGACGGGATTCCGGAGACTAGGGTGGGTCCTGACGGAAAGCGGTCTCGCGACGCTCCCCACACCTCCCACCCGGCCCACCCCACCAGTTCCGCATAATCTGGGCTCGAAAGGGGCTATACAGGCTCCGTCCTGGCTCCGTAGAGGCCACGTCGTCGCCCGAACACGTCTTGGACTTCTGTCGTGCGCCCTCCTCGCGTACAGTTTTCCGGAAAATCCGGAATGCGGGGTTTTAACTAGTGGGGTCGCAACGAACAGAACCATGCAGTCGTTCGGCGTCCAGGGGATCTTCGACAACGAGGACGCGCTCCGCGAGGACTACACGCCCGACGAACTCCCCGAACGGGAGGAGGAACTCGAACGGATCCACAACGCGCTCGCGCCCGCGTCCCGGGGGTCGACCGCGCACAACATCTTCCTCTACGGCAAGACCGGCCAGGGCAAGACCGTGGCCGCGCGCAAGAAGACGCGCCAGCTCGAGTCCTGGTCCGCGGCGGAGGGCGACATCGACATCAGCGTCGTCTGGCAGTCGTGCAACAACATCACCTCCTCGTACGCGCTCGCGACCACCCTCGTCGAGAAGCTCTCCGGCGACAACCCAAACGGACACAGCCAGGAGCAGGTCTTCGCCCAGCTGTACGACGAAGTCGAACAGATCGGCGGGTCGGTCATCTTCGTTCTCGACGAGATCGACAACCTCGGGACTAGCGACGACGTGCTCTACGCGCTCCCCCGCGCCCGCTCGGAGGGGCACCTGCGGGACGCCCGTGTCAGCGTCATCGGCATCAGCAACGACTTCAACTACGTCAGCAACCTCTCGCCGAAGGTCAAGGGCACGCTCTGTGAGAAGGAGGTCGAGTTCGCCCCCTACAAGGCCGACGCCCTCCGGAGCATCCTCCAGCGTCGCGTCGACGTGGCCTTCGAGGACGAGGTGGTCCAGGGCGGGGTCGTCCCGCTGTGTGCCGCCCTCGCGGCGCGCGAGGAGGGGTCGGCCCGGCAGGCCATCCGCCTGCTCTACGAGGCGGGCGAACTCGCGCTGACGGCCAACGACGAGGCGGTCACCGAGGACCACGTCAAGCGGGCCCACGACGTCCTCTCCCGGGAGCGCGTGGTCGAGGGGCTGCGGAACGTCACCCTCCACGACCGGATGGCCATCACCGCCGTCACCCACCTCGAGTGCACCGAGGAGACGCCCGCCCGAACGAAACACATCTACGAACAGTATCGCAGCATCTGCGACGAGGTGGAACTCGACCCCCTCCGCCAGCGCAGCCTCCGCGATCACCTCCAGGAACTCGCGATGCAGGGCATCCTGGAGGCGACCCACCGCACCAGCGGCCTCCAGGGCGGCGACTACTACGAGTTCGAACTCAACACCGACCTGGGCATGACCGTCGACGTCCTCGCCGAGAACACCCGCCTGAGCGAGGCCGGCGTCGCCGACTCGCTGCGGATGCTGTACGGTGGTCGGTGAGCGCGGAGTCCTGATCGACAGCGGAGTCCCGGGCGACTGTGGAGTCCTGATCGGCTGAGGCGTCCTGATCGGCTGGGGAGTCACTCGGTCGAGTGCGGGGTTCTCCTCCGGTGGACGACCAGCGCCGCGAACCCCACGAGGGCGAGCAGCGCGTAGAGCATTCCGGGGATCCACACCCCGAGTACCTTCGCGATGGCGACCAGGTAGGGGACCACCAGGAGGGCGACCACGAGGTACTGTCGCTGTTCGATCCGGTCGAGACGATCCTGGAGGGCTGACTCGTCCATACGCCATCCGTACACCCTCCCCTCGGAAATATTCTCATACCGGGGCACCTTCCCGCCTCGATTATGCGGAACCCCCCGGGGCGGGGCCCTGTGGACCCTTAGGTCACCCCCCGACCCGCTCCGGCCTCCGAAACCTTTTCAATAACCTCCAGTAATTCCATTCCATGGAACTCCCGACGCCCCAGGACCTCCGGGAACGGCGGAACGCCCTCGATCTCACGCAGAGCGAACTCGCTGAGCGCGCCGGCGTCTCCCAGCCCCTGATCGCCCGCATCGAGGGCGGCGACGTCGACCCCCGCCTGTCGACGCTGCGGCGGATCGTCAACGCCCTCGACGAGGCCGAGGGCGGGGTCGTCCGCGCCGAGGACCTGATGCACACCGAAGTGATCCACGTCGCCCCGGACGACGCCGTCCGGGAGGCCGAGCGGAAGATGGAGGAGGAAGCCTACTCGCAACTGCCGGTCTTGCAGGCGGGCATCCCCGTCGGCTCGATCAGCCACAGCGACATCCGCCACGCCGGCGAGAACGTCGGCGACCTGCCGGTGAGCGAAGTGATGAGCGAGTCGTTCCCGACGGTCTCGCGGGACGCCAACGTCGACGAGATCAGCAACCTCCTCGACCACTACAAGGCGGTCATGGTCACCGACGGCGGCGAGACCATCGGCATCATCACCGAGGCCGACATCGTGCGCCACCTGTCGTAGCGGATCGTCGCGCTACTCCTCCCTTTTCGTCCCGCCACGACTTTCCGTTACAACTCCAGCCCGCGGATCGACACGCCGCTGCCCTCCTCGACCCGACCGATCACGCGTCCGTCGGTGGCCTCGGCGAGTTCTTCGGCCGACTCTGGGTCGACGGCGGCGACGAAGCCCGTGCCCATGTTGAACGTCCGGTGCATCTCCTCGTCGCTCACGTCGCCTTCGCGCTGGACGAACTCGAAGACTGGCTGGGCGTCGTAGGGATCTTCGACGACGTAGCGGTTCTCGCCCAACCGATCCAGGTTCGTCCAGCCCCCGCCGGTGACGTGCGCGGCGGCGCGGACGCCGGCCGCCCGCATCGGATCGAGCAGGTCGGTGTAGATGGCCGTCGGCTCCAGCAGGGCGTCGCCCAGGGTGTCGTACGCGCCGAACGGGCACGGGTCGGTGTACGCGTGGTCCCGGGTGACCGCCTCCCGCGCCAGCGTCAGGCCGTTCGAGTGGATGCCACTCGAGGCCCATCCGACGAGGGCGTCGCCCGGCTCTGCCTCGCCCTCGAAGATGGCGTCTTTCGCGGCCAGGCCCGCGCAGGTGCCCGCGAGGTCGAGGCCACGGACCACCTCGGGCATCACCGCCGTCTCGCCGCCGACGAGTTCGACGCCGGCGCGTTCGGCCCCCGTGGCGAGTCCCTCGCCCACCTGCTGGGAGAAGGTCTCGTCGGGCTCGTCGACGGCGAGGTAGTCGACGAACGCGACCGGGCGGACGCCCGCGGCGACGAGGTCGTTGACGTTCATCGCCATGCAGTCGATGCCGACCGTCGAGTAGTCGCCCAGCGCCTCCGCGACGAGGAGTTTGGTGCCGACGCCGTCGGTGGCGAGCGCGAGGTAGCGGTCGCCGATGTCGAGCAGCCCCGCGTAGGCGCCCTCGCTGGCGTCGCTCTCGTCGCCGCCGACGGCCCCGATCAGCGCCGCCGTCGCGGCCTCGCTGGCCTCGATGTCCACGCCCGCCGCGGCGTAGGTCAGCCCCTCCTCGGCGTCGTCCGCACCGTTCGTGTCGGCGTCGTCGCTCATGCATGAACTCGGGTATGGTGAGTGCAAAAGACCACCGTTTCGGGCACGACGGTGGATATGCGAGTGGGAGGGACGGTCGACGAGGCGGGACCTGGGGCATCCAGAGGACGACCGACGCCAGTACTGCGGCGCCCAGAGGACGGCCGACGACGCCGGACCTGCGGCGTCAGATGAACCCGATGGTGACGAACGCCAGCAGCGCCGAGGGGACGAACATGACCGCCCAGGCCACCGGGTTCCAGGACATGACCGTCCGGCCGTCGAGGCCGCCGAACGGGATCATGTTGAACGCCGCCAGGAAGAGGTTGACGACGAGGCCGTACCGGCCGATGGTGGTGACTAGCTGGATGCCGGTGGCCATCCCGACAGCCAGCAGCGGGATGAACGAGACGCCGAGCAGGACGTTCACGACCGGTCCCGCGAGGGCGATCAGGGCGTTCTCCCGCTCGGAGGGGTTGCGCCCGCGGTGGTGGACCGCCCCCGGCGCGGCGAAGATGAACCCGATCATCGCGCTCATGATCGCCAGGAAGAGCATGCTGAAGTCCGCGCGGAACTCGGCGACGTGGTCGTACTTGATCGCGGTCACCTTGTGGCCGAGTTCGTGCAGCAGGAACCCCAGCCCGGCCGTGGCGAGGCTGACGAGGACCAGCTCCGCGGCGGCGACGAGGCCGCCGGTAGAGAGGACGCGGAGGAAGCCCGGTCCTCCGCCGGCGAAGAAGACCGCGAACGCCACCCCGAGCGCCAGCCAGGCGATCAGGAGGTCGCGCTGTTCGGTGGCGCTGAACCGGATCCCGGCGATCCGCGTGGCGCTGCCGACGCCCCCGGATCGACTGTCGACGCCGCGGCGGCTCACGCGAGCCACCTCCGCCCGAACGCGCGGCAGGTCGGGCTCACGCGACCAACCCCCAGAGCAGTTCGGCGCTGTTGACCGCGCCCCGGACCATCAGGTCGGCGACGGCGTCCACCCCGCCGATGTCCGCCGCGAACACCGGCAGGACGTACGCCGCGAACAGCAGGCTGGCCACCATGCTCCCGATGTTCGTCGCCGCGACCACCATGATCAGCCGGAACAGCGGCACGTCGAACATCTCGCCGACGATCTGCTTGATCGGCTTCTCTTCGTCCGAGAGCAGCTGGTTCAGCGTCGAGATGTCCGAGACGTTGACGGTCGTGTGGCGAAGCTCGACGTAGCCGGTGAACCACCCCGGCGCGAGCAGGGGGTTCACCGAGGTCATCCAGGCGACGGCGCCGCCGACGCCCGCCGAGTCCCAGCGCGCGCCCGCGAGCTTCGCCAGCCCGAACGCGAAGATCCCGTTGATCAGGAACCACGCGCCGAACAGCCGCAGCAGGAACCCGTCGCGGACGCCCGCCATCGCCAGCAGGACGAAGAAGGCCAGAAAGCCCAGCGAGATCAGCACGCCGACGATCTTCATCCACGGGATCCCGCCGCGGCTGGTCGTCCCGGTCAGCGACTCCATCGGCGGCAGCGTCTCCGGGTTGGCGAGGTAGCCCTCGATGCCCTCGCGGTGGCCCGCGCCGACGACCGCCACCACGTCGAGGCCGGCCTGTCTGAGACCCACCAGCTGGTGGGCGATGTAGGCGTCGCGCTCGTCGATCAGCGCCTCGGCGCCGCCGGGCGAGAACTCGCGGAACTCGTCCATCATGACGGTCACGACGTCGGTGTCGGTCAGCTCCTCCATCTCGAAGGCCTCGACCTCCTCGTCCGGCCCGGGCAGCAGGCCGAGCGCCCCGACGACGGCGCCCGCGAGGACGCCCAGCACCAGCCCCCCACCGAGGCCGAGCGCCAGGCTACCGACGGCGTTCGTGAGGAACCCCCCGAGCAGTCCCGGAATCCTCCCGGCGCCGATTCCGAGGCCGACGCCACCGAGCAGGCCGACCGCGACCGCACCGCCGACGATGGCCAGCAGGCGCTGTTCCGCGTCGAGGACGTCGCCGACTGCGTCTGCCAGGACGTCGATCAGCACCCCCGTCGCGACCGCGAGTACGACGCCCGTGGTCACCCGACCGAGCAGCGCGTCGGTGACGCCGACGCTGCCGCCGAACAGGCCGATCAGGGGTCCGAGGATCAGCCCGGCGAAGACGCCGAGCATGACGCCGGCCACCCGCGGGTCCGTAACGCCGAACACGAGGGCGCCGCCCATGCGGAGTTTCTCCAGGAAGGACATCCGCGCCCAGAAGCGCTGGATCGTGTTCTGGATGTCCCGGTCGACCAGCGCCACGTCGATGCCGAGGTCCTCCGCGGTCTCGACGGCGGCCAGCATGTCGGCGCCGGGCTGGATGTCGAACTTCTCGCCCAGGCGCGTCTGGGCGAACGAGAGCATCCAGTAGGCGATGAACTGGAAGACGGTGTTGCCCTCCAGCAGGTCGCCCGGTTCGAGGTCGTCGGGCGTCTCGCCCTGGAGCTGTCGATAGCGTCCCTCGTCGAGTTCGACCGCGACGACGTCCGGGCGCTCGCGCTCGATCGCCTCCTCGACCTCCCGGACGCTGGCCTCGGAGACGTGGGCGGTCCCGACGACCGTCACGTCGCCGTCGACGCCCTCGCTTCCGGTTTCGTCGGGTGTCGTGGCCGACCCGTCAGTCGGTGTCGCCACGTCCCCCGCACGCTCACTCATCGGCGTCGAGTATACGTGCCCCGGGTTTACATGCATCGGTGACGGGACCGCGGGCGTCGCCGATCCCGGGGGAGCGACCCGCCGCGGACGGGGCCGACCGGGGTCGGACGAACCGCACGGCGATCCGCCGACCCGGGTCGCCGAATTGAAGGTGACGCCCTGCGTCGTCCCGGACAGGAGCTCTCATGGCTGGACTGCAGGACGTTGTACGGGCGTCGATCACGGCCCAGGCCGTCGGCGGCGGGGTGACGACCGATCAACTAGTCGTCTTCGGGATCATCGGCGTGGCGCTGTTCTTCTTCGTGACGGAGCTGATCCCCATCGACGTCACCGCCATCCTGGTGATGGTGCTGCTGATCCTCTTCGGGCCGGACGGCGTGGCGAACTTCACGCAGATCTCCAGCACCGAGGGCGTCTCCGGGTTCTCCAGCCCGGCGACGATCACGGTGCTGGCGATGCTCATCCTCAGTTCGGGCATCAGCCGCACGGGCGTGGTGCAGATCCTCGGCCGTCGGATGGCCGACTTCGCGGGCGACAGCCTCGACCGTCAGCTGCTGGCCACCATCGGGATCACCGGCCCCGTCTCGGGGTTCATCAACAACACGCCCGTGGTCGCGATCCTCGTGCCGGTCATCTCCGACATCGCCCACAAGGGCAAGACCTCCCCCTCCAAGCTGCTCATCCCGCTGTCGTACGCCTCGATGTTCGGCGGGATGCTCACCCTGATCGGCACCTCGACGAACATCCTCGCCAGCGACGTCTCCGCGCGGCTGCTCGGCCACCCCTTCTCGATGTTCGAGTTCACCCAGCTCGGCGTCCTGGTCCTCCTGACCGGGAGCGTCTACCTCCTGACGGTCGGCCACCGCCTGCTCCCCGAGCGGGTCCCCCCCGAAGAGGGGTACATCCAGGAGTACGAGATCGAGGAGTACCTCACCGAGGTGGTGGTCGACTCCGAGTCGCCCCTGGTCGGCAAGACAATCGAGGACGCCATCGACTCGGTGGCGTTCGACGCCGACATCCTCCAGGTCGTCCGCGACGACGAGGAGTTCATCGAACCGATCGGCAAGAAGGTGATCCAGGCGGGCGACACGCTGCGACTCCGCGCGGACCGCCGGACGCTCGAACAGCTCGTCGAGCGCGAGACGCTCTCCCTCGCGGGGACGCCGCGGACCGAGGCGGACCTCGAACCCGACACCGAGGCCGAACAGACACTGGTCGAGGTCGTCGTCCCCCGCGGCTCGTACCTCGTGGGCGAGTCCCTCGAGAGTTCGACCTTCCGCCAGCGCTACGACGCCAACGTGCTGGCGTTCCGCAGCCGCGGGGAGACCATCCGCACCGAGATGGACCGCCGACGGATCCAGGTCGGCGACACGCTCCTCCTGCAGGCGCCCCCGGACAGCATCGACCGGCTCTCGCAGAACGACGACTTCATCGTCGCCCACGAGCCCGCCAAACCGGACTACCGCACCGAGAAGATCCCCCACGCCGCGGCGATCATGGCGGGCGTCGTCGGCTTCGTCGCGGTCCCCTGGGGGATGGTCGGCTCGATGCTCGCGGGGCTGAGCGGCGTCGCCGCCTTCGAGGGCCTGGCGGCGCTCTCGCTGCCGATCATGCTCACGGCGCTGGCGGGCGTCATCGCCATGGTCGTCGCGGGCGTGCTCAAGCCAAACGAACTCTACGAGAGCGTCGAGTGGGACGTCATCCTCCTGCTCGCGGGGATCATCCCGCTGGGGATGGCCCTCGAGCAGACGGGCGGGGCCGACCTCCTGGGGGCGATGGTCGCCTCGACCGCCGACTACCTGCCGGTGCTGGCGGTCCTGTGGGTGTTCTACATCGCGACCGGCCTCATCACGGGCGTCATCTCGAACAACGCCAGCGTCGTGCTGATGATCCCGGTCGCCATCGAGTCGGCGGCACGGATCGGGGCCAACCCCTTCGCGTTCGTGCTCGCGGTGACGTTCGCGGCGTCGACGTCGTTCATCACCCCCGTCGGGTACCAGACGAACCTCTTCGTCTACGGGCCGGGCGGCTACCGCTTCACGGACTACATCCGGATCGGGGCGCCGCTGCAGCTGTTGCTCTCGGTGGTGACGGTCCTCGGGATCGCGCTGTTCTGGGGGGTCGCACCCGCCTGAGTCGGGCCGTCGCCTGGGTGACGCGAAGCGTCACTCCCGCCTGAACCGAGCTTCACTCGCGCCTGAACCGGGCGTCGCTCCCACGCCAAGCCGCATCGCGGGGGAGACGGTCCTCTCGCCAGGGCTGAGGCGGCCTCGTGGGGGAAGGGATTTGACCCCCCAGGGCCATACACACCCCCATGGCGAAGCTGTGGCCCTCCACCCCCGACACGTCAGCCGCCGAGGAGTCCGATCCACGGATCCTTGGCATCGACGACGACGACGCCGACGACCTCCTCTCGGCGCTCTCCTCGGACACCGCGCGCCGACTCCTCGCGGAACTGCACGAGGAACCCTCGACGCCCTCCGTGCTGGCCGACCGCGTCGGCACCTCCCTGCAGAACACCCAGTACCACCTGGGTAACCTCCGCGAGGCCGACCTCGTCGAGGTGATCGAC
>JBDGUA010000054.1:47659-56424 GCA_042216345.1 Haloferacaceae archaeon | reverse complement strand
GGTGACGATGCCAGTCGTGAGAGCGGCTGCCACGTACTTCGGGAACGCTTTTGGGGAGATGCCGCGAACACCCGCCCATGGCACGTGGGTTGCTGCTCGCCGCGGACGGCGTCGACGCATCGCAGTTGGAGTACGCCTACCACCGGCTCCGCGAGGACGCGGTCCTCGTGACCGTCGCCTCCCCGGGCGGCGGCGCCGTGGAGGGCCTCGACGGGCGGCGGTGGTCCGACACCGCCCCGTTCGACGGTCTCTCGCAGGAGTTCGACTTCGCCATCGTCCCCGGCGGCGCCGCCCCCGAGCGGCTCCGTCTCGAGGAGACCGCCGTCGAGTGGCTGCGCCGGTACGTGCGCGACCGCGGCATCGTCGGCGTCATCGGCCACGGCGTCCAGCTGCTGGTCAGCGTCGACGCGCTCGTCGGGCGGACCGTCACCGGCCCGCCGGAGCTCCGCGTCGACCTCGAGAACGCGGGCGCGACCTACACCGGCGAGTCCGTCGCCGTCGACGGCACCTTCGTCACCGCGCGCGGCACCGCGGCGCTGCCCTTCTTCGTCTCGGCGACGATGAACAACGCCCTCATCCCGCAGGACCCCGCCAGCGAGGCCCAGGAGCGGCCCCACTGGAAGGCGAGCCGGTAGGCGGCGGTCAGTCCTCGACCACGAACTCCGAGGCGTCGCGGTCGCCCTCGCCGAACGCCCGCTGGCGCCTTGCCAGTTCCCCCTCGGTGACCAGTCCCTCCTCGAGCAGCAGTTCCTCGAGGCTCTCCAGCCACTGCGCGTAGTAGGTCCCCTCGACGTCGGCCTGCATGGCCGTCGGGTCTACCTCGTCGATGCGCGCGACGAATCGCTCGTGGAACGCCTGCCAGTCGCGGTCCTCGCGATCGGCCAGCGCGACCGCCAGCCCGAACGCCCGGGCCTGCCAGGGCGCCTCGAACGTCGGCACGTCGCCGTCGGCCGTCTCCGCGAGCAGCCGTTCCAGCTCGGAGTGGCCCCCGTCCGTCATGGCTCACCCAGCCGGTCGACGCCGATCATCGAGTCGCGCGTGACCAGGCCGGTCAGCTCCTCGCGGCCCATCCCCTCGGTCCCGGGGGGGCGCTGGGGCAACACCGCGTACCGGAGGTCGGAGTTGGAGTCCTGGACGCGCACGTCGACCGACTCGTCGAGGTCGACGCCGAACTCCCGGAGCACCGCGCGGGGCTCCCGGACGACCCGCGAGCGGTACGCGGGGGACTTGTACCACGTCGGCGGCAGCCCCAGCAGCGACCAGGGGTAGCACGAACAGAGCGTGCAGACCACGACGTTGTGGACCTCGGGGGTGTTCTCGACGACCTCGAGGTGCTGTTCGCCGACCTCGAAGTCGAAGTCCGCGACCGCGGCGGTCGCGTCCTCCAGCAGCCACGCCTTGTACTCGGGGTCGGTCCACGCGCGGGCGACGACCCGCGCCCCGTTCAGCGGGCCGATCTCCTCCTCGTAGTCCTGGATCACGGCGTCGACGGCGTCGGTCGTGAGCAGCCCCTTCTCGACCAGCAGGGACTGGATCGCCCGGACGCGGTCCTCCAGGTCGTGGTCCGAGTTGGGGTCGCGCTCGGCGTCGTGGTGGTCGTGGTCGTGGCTGTGGGCGTCGCCGTCGGCGGCGTGGCCGCCGTCCCCGGCCCCCTCGCCGTCGGCGCGCCGGTCGCGTCCCGGGCCGCCGGGGTCGTGACTGTGATCGGTCATGCGGGTTCTTGGCACGCAGTGGCCGGCGAGAAGTAATAAATGTCGCGCTGGGGCGCCTCGGGGATCGTCGCCCCGGACTCAGGCGGGGTCGAGGTACGACTCCCACATGTCGAGTTGGACTTCGTCGCCGTCGGTGTCGGGCCCCCACAGCTCCGCGGCGTCGAACCGGACGGCGTAGACGGGCTCCTCGCGGCTCTGCTCGCCGGCGGCCCGGGGGTCGGGGAGTTCGAACGTCCCGAGTCGCTTCGTGACCGTCCCCGTCGCGCCGCGGGCGTAGCGCGGCACGCGCGTGTGCCCCGCAGGGTGGCGGTTGCGCACCCGGACCGCGTCGCCGACGTCGAACGCGGCGTCGGGGGCGTCGCCGGGGAGCGCGTCCTCGGTCGCACCCGAACGCCCCTCCGTGGCGCCGGTTCGGAACGACTCCCGGACGCGCCGCGCCAGGTCTGCGTTCGGGTCGTCGCCGGCGGCGGTATCGACGGCCTCGCCGGTGGTGCCGTCGCCCGAGACCAGGCTCGCGCCCTCGCCCTCGTACTCGCCCGCCTGGATCGCCTCCAGTCGGGCCTCGATTTCGGCCTCCGTGAGGACCCCCTTCTCGCCGAGGAGCCGTTCGACCCCGCCGAGCCAGCGCTCGAAGTAGGAGGCGCCGAGGTAGGCCGCCGGCTCCATGCGCTCGACGCTGTGGCGGTACTCGTGGATGTTGTACGCGCCCTGCAGTCGCAACACCTTGTTCAGGGCGTAGGCGGTCCGCTCCCAGTCGGCGTGGAACCGGGCGTCGTCGTCCGGGACGTCGCCGAACCCGTGCATCCCGCCCATGTCGTGGACCCCGTTCATCGTGCAGGCGCTACAGCGTGGAGCGTGGACATAGGTGTTGCGGCGACCGCGTCGTCGGCAGCGAGAACGGAGAGCAGAGCGAACGGCGCGGGCTCAGGCGTCGGCGGTGCCGTAGGCCTGCTGGATGCCCTTGTCGTGGTGGCTGCGGATCATCTCGCGGCCCTCGCGGGAGGTGCGCAGGGCCTTCAGCTGGGTCTCCTCGTCGGTGCACATCTTGCGGATGATGTTGGTCCCGATCTTGGCGTGGAACTTCTCCTCGGGGACGATGACGTTCTCGTAGATCTCGGCGGTCTCGTCGTCGTAGAACTCCAGTTCCTTCGGGTGGCGGTGCTGGGCCATCCGCTCGGCGCCGCACTGCAGGAGCACGGCCATCTCGACGGCGTCGTAGCCCTCGAAGCGCTCCCAGAACTCCACGGTCGACTCGGAGGCCCGGTCGAACACCTGCTCGGGGTTGCCGCCGAGGTTCCAGAGGCGCTGGGAGAGCATCCGGGCGTGCTTGGCCTCGTCCTCGATCTGCTTCAGCAGGTGGATGAACACCTGCGGGTCCTCGGCGCGGTCGATGTCGTTGAGCATCTCCCGGGCGAGGTCGATGGCGACGATCTCGTTGTAGATGCGGGTGTACAGCCCCTCGCGCATCTGTTCCTCGGTGAGCTGGCTGTCGAAGCGGGCGCTCGCGAGGTCGTGCTCGTCGATGTAGGCGTCGATGTCGTCCATCAGTCGCTCGGCGAACTCCTCGGGCGGGAGCGGGAGTTCGTCTTCAGAGAGAATCGCTGATGCCATGGTACGTGATTTCGTTCATCGAAGTATAAACCTACCGCCAGCCGGTCGCGGCGATGCGCCCTGTCCCCGACGCCATCTTGTGATTCTCTCGACGATTACGAGCACATATGTGCGCGGAGCCACCAACCGGAGGTATGGACGTAGACCTCCCCGGGACCGGCGTGTACGTCGACGGCGAGCACCGCGCGGGCGTCGAGCGCTTTCCCGTGCTCGACCCCGCCACGAACGAGGAACTGACGACCGTCGCCGAGGCGGGCGCGCCCGGCGTCGACGCCGCGGTCGCCTCGAGCGAACGGGCGCTGGCCGAGTGGCGCGACGTCGACGCCGGCGAGCGACGCGAGCACCTGCTGGCGCTGGCCGACGCCGTCCGCGAGCACAGCGAGTGGCTCGCCCGCCTCGAGACGACCGAGGTCGGTCGACCCATCTCCCAGTCGCGCGCGCTGGTGACCGGCGCGGCCCGCTACTTCGAGTACTACGCCGGCCTCACCGACAAGGTCGAGGGCGAGACCATCCCCGTCCCCGGCGACTACCTCGACTACACCGTCCGGGAGCCGCTGGGCGTGACCGGCCACCTCGTCCCCTGGAACGTCTCGCTGAAACTCGGCGCGCGCTCGTTCGCGCCCGCGCTGGCGACGGGCAACACGCTCGTGGTCAAGCCCGCGCCCGAGGCGCCGCTGTCGCTGCTGGCGTTCGCCGAACTCGCCAGCGAGGCCGGCCTCCCCGACGGCGTCCTCAACGTCGTCCCCGGCGACGGGCCGCGGACGGGCGCCGCGCTCACCCACGACGGGCGCGTCCGCGGCCTCGTGTTCACGGGCTCGCGCGAGACGGGCGAACTCGTGGCGAAGGCCGCCGCCGAGCACGTGATCCCCGTCGCCCTCGAACTCGGCGGGAAGAGCCCCAACGTCGTCTTCCCCGACGCCGACCTCGACCGCGCGGCCGGCGACACGCTGAAGGCGTTCATGAACGCCGGCCAGGTGTGCCACGCCGGCACGCGCGTGTTCGTCCACGACGACGTCTACGACGCGTTCGTCGCCGACCTCGTCGAGCGCACCGAGGCGATGGAGGTCGGCCCGGGCGAGACCGACCCCGACGTGGGGCCGCTCGTCACCGCCGAGGCGCGCGACCGCGTCGCCGACGCGGTCGACGCCGCCGTCGCGGACGGCGCCCGTCTGCTGGCGGGCGGGCACGTCCCCCGCGAGGGGGGCAACTACTACGCGCCGACGCTGCTCGACGGCGTCGACGACGACGCGGCCATCTCCTGCGAGGAGTTGTTCGGCCCGGTGCTGACCCTCTATCGCTTCGGGTCGGAGGCGGAGGTGATCGAACGCGCGAACGACACCCGTTACGGCCTCTCCGCGGTCGTCTGGACGAACGACCTCTCGCGGGCCCACCGCGTCGCCGGGGCCATCGAGGCCGGCAGCGTCGCCGTCAACGAGTACCCCGCGACGTTCGTGGAGGCGCCCTTCGGCGGCTACAAGGAGTCCGGTCTCGGCCGGGAGAAGGGCCAGCAGGCCATCGAACACTACACGCAACTGAAGAACGTCGCCGTCCGCATCGATCGCCCCGGCGAGCAGTGACCGATTACGGGTCGCCGTCGACGAGTCGCTCGCGGTGGTGCGAGCGACCGCCGAGCAGCAGGCCGCCAAGCGCGAGCGCGCAGGCGACCAGGCCGGCGGCGCCGGCGACGAAGAAGAGCGTGTCGTAGGCCCCGCCGCCGAAGACCACCAGGATCGGCGCCAGGACCACCGGCGTCACGGTCTTGGCCGTGTTCTGGACGATGGCGTTCGTCGAGACGAACCCCCCGCGCACCTCGCTCGCGACGCTCTGACTCAGGATCGACTTGTGGACCGGGTTGATGATCCCCTCACCGATCCCGTGGACCAGCACGAGGGCGGTCACCGCCACGATACCGCCGGCCAGCGGGAACGCCAGGTAGGCGAGCGAGGCGACCACGAACCCGGCCACCAGGGCGTAGGAGTGACCGACGCCCTCGGTGAACCGCGCGGACTGGCTGGCGACGAACGCGCCCACGAGGCTGTAGAGGCCGACGAGCAGGCCCGCGTAGCCGAGCGACCCGCCGTACTGGTTGACCACCGCCAGCGTGAGGAAGGTGTACAGCGCGTACTTCAGGAACATGCGGACGAAGCCGCCGCCGAGGACGCCGACGATGAACGGGTCCCTGACGAGCGCCCCGATGTCGGCGCCGTACTCGCGGAGGCCGCGCCCGTCGTCCTCGACGTCGCTCTCCTCGCCGAGGCGGAGGGCGACCAGGATCCCCGCGGGGACCCCCAGCGCGTAGAGGTAGAAGGGATACTGCCAGGCGACGGCCGCCAGGACGCCGGCGAGCGCGGGGCCGGCGAAGCCGGTGAGCTTGTTCAGCAGGACGCGGGTCCCCTGGGCCGCGCTCTCCTCCGCGCCCGTCAGGAGGTCGCCCAGCAGCGCCACCGTCAGGGAGTTGAACGCGGTGTAGCCGATGCCCTGCAGGCCCCGGAGGACGAGGATCAGCCGGAAGTCGCCGACCAGGCCGACCGCCAGGCCGGCGCCGCCGAACAGCACCAGCCCGGGGACCACGATGGCCTTCCGCCCGTAGAGGTCGGCGACGACGCCCACCAGCGGGAGCGCGAAGATGGCCGGGAGCGTGAACGCCGTGAACACGAGGCCGATGCGGGCCTCCGGGACGCCGAGCGAGGAACTCATCGCCGGCAGCGCCGGGCTGGCGATCGAGCCCATCGAGGATACCATGCTGATCAGGAACACCAGTTGCACGTCGATCGACCGCAGGAACCCCGTGTCCTCGACCCCGAGGAGCCGTCCGGTCACGTCCATGCACCCTCGCCCACGGGTACAGAACTTAAAGCCACGGGTCTCGTGACCGCCGCCCACGACACGGGTTCACAAAACGTTATATCCCCTCGTTTGGTGGAGGCTGCTATGAGCGACGAAACCGCAGACGAACCGGACGCGGGCGCACCGCGTCGACGGACGTACCAGGACGTAGACGTCTCCGGCCAGGAGTGGGGCTCGGACCTCATCGCCGACGTGCTGAAGGCCTACGGCTGGGAGTACGTCTCGTTCAACCCCGGCGCCTCCTTCCGGGGGATCGAGGAGTCGATCGTCAACTACAACGACGACACGCCGACCGTGATCGAGACGCCCCACGAGGGGCTGTCGGTCTCGATCGCCCACGGCCACGCGAAGGCGACGGGACAGCCGGCGCTGTGTATCCTTCACGACGTGGTCGGCACCCTCCACGGGACGATGAGCCTCTACAACGCCTACGCCGATCGGGTGCCCGTCGTCGCCCTCTCGGGGACGGGGCCGCTCCAGAAGAGCAAGCGCCGCCCGTGGATCGACTGGATCCACACCGCGCTCAACCAGGGCGAGATGGTCCGGGAGTTCACCAAGTGGGACGACCAGCCCGCCGCCATCGACGGCGTCGTCGAGTCGCTGGCCCGCGCCCACCGCGTCGCCGACACCAAGCCCAAGGGGCCGACCTACGTGACCTTCGACCACGACATCCAGGAGGGCGAGATGGACGAGCCCGTCGAGATCCCCGACCTGGAGAAGCTCGGCGCCCCCTCGCGAATGGGCCCCGACCCCGAGGCGGTCGAGGAGGCCGCCGACCTGCTCGTCGAGGCCGAGACGCCGGTCGTGCTGGCAGACCAGCTGGGCGACTCCGAGGTCGCCGTCGAGGCGCTCGTCGACCTCGCCGAGGACCTCGGCGCCGCGGTGGTCGACCCGCGCCGACGCCGGTTCAGCTTCCCCAACACGCACCCGATGGACCTCTCGGGGACCGAGGTCTACCGGGAGGCGGACCTGATCCTCGCGCTCGACGTCTGGAGCCTCGATTACACGCTCACCGACACCGACCGCACCCGCCACATCAACACCGACGCGATCGATCCGGACACCAAGATCGTCGACGTCGGGACCCAGGAACTCGAGGTCTCGAGCCTCGTCGCGGACTACTACGACAGGCGCGAGACCGACGTGTCGATGCTCGCCGACACGGAACTGGCCGTGCCGGCCATCCGCGACGCCGTCCGGGAGCGACTCGAGGCCGACGACGCGGCGCGGCGGCGCGCCGAGGAGCGCTTCGAGGCGTTCGCCGAGCGCCACGACGCCCAGCGCGAGGCGTGGCTCGAACAGGCAGAAGAGGAGTGGGACGAGGAGCCGATCTCGGTCGCCCGCCTCGCCGGCGAGGTGTGGGACCTGATCGAGGACGAGCGGTGGGTCCTGGTCAACGGCAAGCTCCGCGGGTGGTCCCACCGGCTGTGGGACATCGACGAGTACGACAGCTACGTCGGCGGCGACTCCGGCGGCGGCGGCGTCGGCTACGGCATCGGCGCGGCCATCGGCGCGGCGCTGGCCTACGAGGACAGCGATCGGGTGCCGGTGAACCTCCAGACCGACGGCGACCTGATGTTCTACCCCAACGCGCTGTGGACGATGGGCCACTACCAGGTGCCGATGCTGAACGTCATCCACAACAACCAGTCGCTGTACAACTCCACGGACCACCGGATGAACCTCGCGAACTACCGCGGTCGCGACGACAGCCTCGAGAGCGCCCTCATCGGCACGGGCTTCTGGGACCCCACGCCGGACTACGCCTCGATGGCCGAGTCGATGGGCGTCAACGGCTACGGCCCGATCGAGGACCCCGACGAGATCGCCGACGCGCTCGCGCAGGCCTGGGAGGACGTCAAGAACGGCGAGCCCGCGCTCGTCGACGTGGTCTGCCAGCCGCGATAGCCTGCGAGGGTCGCGACGAACTCCGACGGGCCCCGAGAGCCTACGAGGAGGCCGGTTCGACCGCCGGCGACTCGTCCTCCTTACCCTCGACGACGTCGTCGGCGAGGTTGAACAGCGCCCGCTGGAGTTCCTTCTCCCGGGAGGTCGCCGCGAACCAGTCTTTGACGCGCGCGAGCCGGCCGCCGAAGGTGAACCGCGAGCGCATCGTCACCTTCGCGCGGGGGTCGTCGCTCTCGTCGACGCCCTGCAGATCCTCGACGGGCCCGTCGTAGATGCCGACCGAGATGGAGGTGTACAGCTCCTCGAAGGGCCCGGCGTCGGTCTGTTCGTAGCCGTAACCGTTGGGGAGCTCGGTGAACAACAACGCCGTCTCCAGATCCTGCTCGGGCGACAGCGCCCGCACGAGCGGCCCGTCCTCGGTCTCCTCGACCTCGATCACCTCGAACGTGCCCTCGTGCTCGACGATAGCCCGCGGGCTGAGCGCCGCGAGGACCTCCGCTTTGGTGGCGTCGACGAGTACCGAGGTTTCGACCCGCTGCATGCTCGCCCGGAGGCGAGCGACGAACAAAACACTGACGCCGTGGCGGTCGCCGGTGGTCGACGCGTCGGCGCCGCCGCTGATCGGCGAATCCGTCGAAAAATCGCGTCCGTGACAGGGCAGTCCGTCGCGTCCGTGACAGGGCAGTC
>JBDGUA010000054.1:0-47559 GCA_042216345.1 Haloferacaceae archaeon | reverse complement strand
TCGCGTCCGTGACAGGGCAGTCCGTCGCGTCCGTGACAGGGCAGTCGTCCGTCGCGTCCGAACCGCTCGCGTCGGGAGCGGTTTACGACTGGAAGGCGGACTGGATGATGCCCTTCAGGGGGTCCGAACCGAACGTCTCGAACTGCTTCTCGAGGACGTTCGAGACCTCGTCGGCCGTGCCGGGGTTGACGATCGGGCGGCCCTTCTCCTCGGCGGTCTGCAGGAACTCCTCGTCCTCGACGATCTTGCCGAAGGCGTCGCGCTGGACGCTGAGGATCTCCTCCGGGACCTCCGGCGGGCCGGTGAAGAAGCGGCGGAAGACCGTGAGTTCCGCGTACTGGTCGATGTTCTCGACGTCGAGGTTCGCGGAGTACTGGAGCGGGACGCCGCTGTAGATGGAGTCCTCGCCGACCTCCTCGGAGAAGAGGATGGTCATCTCCGCGTCGAGGGCGCTGACGACCTTCAGGCCGGAGGTGGCCGTCCCGGGGACGAACACCTGGGCCTCGCCGCGCTTCAGGCCGGAGAGGGCGGGACCGGTGCCGCCGTAGTGGACGAAGTTGATGTCGTCGACCGTCCACGCGCCGGTGAGCTCGCCCAGCAGGACGACGCCGACGTGCGAGATGGCGCCGACGCCCTGCGTCGCGAAGTTGACGTCGCCGATGTTCTCGACGAGGTCGTCCCAGCTCTTGATCCCGGAGTCCTTCATCGAGATGAGGCAGTTCGGCGCCTGGGTGAGCGCGCCGATGTGGCTCATCTCGGAGATGTCGTAGCCGACGTTGCGGCCGATCTGCTGGGTCACCGCCTGCACGGCGTCCCAGATCATGAAGTTGTAGCCGTCGGGCTTGGCCGCGTACGTCTGGGTGGCACCCTTGACGCCGCCGCCGCCCTCGACGTTCTTGACCGTCACCGTCGGCTCGTTGGGGAGGTACTGCTGCCAGTAGGGCTTGCTCAGCCGCGCGTAGGCGTCGAAGCCGCCGCCGGTCGCGTAGGGGACCGTCAGCTGGACGTCCTTCGTCGGGTACTCGACGGGCGTCTTCGTCTGCGTGCCCTCGCCGCCAGAGCCACCGTCGCCGCCGCTCGATCCGCCGTCGCCGCCGTCGCTGCCGGAGCCGTTTCCGCCGGAGCAACCGGCGAGACCGACCGCAGAGGCAGAACCGAGCGTCGCGAGCATCTTCCGCCGACTAACCGATGTCTTGTCACCAGGCATCACCCTGTCAAAGTGAAGCGAATTACATAAACCTTTATCTATGATACTCCCGTGCTAAGACACTCTAACCCGTGGCAATTCGTACCAATCTGCTACGAATCCTTGAGGAAACGCCGAAAACGCCGACGATTCAGAACTACTCCGTCGCGAGCGCGTTCCGGAGGGGGAGCAGCAGCACGACGACGATGGCGACGAGCAGCACCACCGAGAGGGGCTTGGTGAAGAAGATCCCGTAGTCGCCGTGGGAGATCTGCAGCGAGCGGTGGA
This sequence comes from Haloferacaceae archaeon, assembly GCA_042216345.1. Taxonomy (GTDB): domain Archaea; phylum Halobacteriota; class Halobacteria; order Halobacteriales; family Haloferacaceae; genus JBDGUA01. Next base: position 46,085 of record JBDGUA010000054.1, on the reverse strand, counting down.
AGTTCGACTCGGCCATGGGACCGAGAACGAGCGCGATCACCATCGCGATCCGGGAGACGCCGAACTTCAGCATCGCGAACCCGAGGATGCCGAAGCCGGCGGCCAGCAAGACGTCGATGAAGTTCGCCCGCAGGACGAACGACCCCAGAAGGGCGATCGCGAGGACGATCGGTGCCAGCGTCGAGATGGACACCTTGGTCAACTGCGACAGGGGGTTGATCATCGCCAGGCCGACCGTCGACGTGACGACGTTGGAGACGACGAGCGCGAAGACGATGATGAACACGAGCTGGAGGTTCTCCTGCAGCAGCAGCGGGCCGGGGGTGACCCCGTGGATGATGAACGCGCCGAGCAGCACCGCCGTCGACGCCGAGCCGGGGATGCCCAGCCCGAGGGTCGGCAGCATCGAGCCGCCGTCCTTGGCGTCGTTGGCGGCCTCGCTGGCGATGACGCCCTTGATGTTGCCCTGCCCGAAGGTCTCGGGCTCGTCGGAGGTCTGCTGGGCCTGCAGGTACGCGACGAAGTTGGCGACCGTCCCGCCGACGCCCGGGATGACGCCGATGACCCAGCCGATGATGGCCGAGCGGAAGAACAGCCACTTGTTCTCGAACACGGACTTGATCCCCTTGATCCGGCCGCCCGTGACGACCTCGCCCTCGGAGATCTGCGTGCCGGTGCTCGCGAGGTTGATCATCTCGCCGATCGCGAACAGGCCGATGATGGCTGGGATCAGCGGGATGCCGTCCAGCAGGTAGTTGAACCCCCACATGAACCGGGCCGTCCCCGTGACCGGGTTGAGCCCGTGGAACGCGAGCATGAGCCCGAAGCCGCCGGCGACCAGGTCCGAGACGACCGACCCGGTCGTCGCGACCGCGATGACGGTCAGGCCCAGCAGCGCCAGCCAGAAGAACTCGGGCGAGCCGAACGCCAGCGTGATCGGCATGATGAACGGGATGGCCGCCACGAGCAGCACGATCCCGAGCAGCGCCCCGCTGGCGGAGGCCATGGCGGACGCGGCGATGGCCTCGCCCGCCCGGCCCTGGCGGGCCATCGGGTAACCGTCCAGCAGCGTCGCGGCGTTGGGCGCCGACCCCGGCGTGTTGAGCAGGATCGCCGAGACCGAGCCCCCGAAGTTGGTGCCGCCCAGCGACGCCGCCATGATCATGATGGCGACGTTCGTGTCCATGTTGAACGTGATCGGGATGAGCAGCGCCAGCGTGATGGCCCCGCCCAGCCCCGGGATGACGCCCATCACGAGCCCCAGCAGCGTCGCCAGCACGACGAACAGGAAGTTCATCGGGTTCAGCAGCGTGTCGAGGGCGATCCGGATGGCCTCGCCCATCTGCCCGGAGCTCTGCTGCAGGACGATCGGATCGACCAGCAGGGGTTCGATGCCAGTCATGCGTGCGTTCCCTCCGCGGTGAGTCGGATCGTACAGGTCATTGTAGCAGCCTCAGCAGGAACTCCGGGAGCAGTGCGCCCTCGTAGAGGGGGACCGAGAGCAGTTCGATGAACAGCAGGTAGACCAGCCCGAAGGCGATGGCCGTCGCCAGGACGGCCCGCTTCAGGTCCCGCTCGTAGACCAGGACGTACGCGAAGACGAACGCCACCACCGAGATCTGGAACCCGAGGGCCCACACGAGCACCAGGAAGCCGGCGATCCAGCCGATCGTGGCCAGTTCGCTGCGGTACTGGGCCAGTTTGCTCGGGGGGGCCTCCCCGCCCTCCTCGACGTCGAGGTCGCTCGTGACCGACTCGAACATCCCGCCCGAGTCGAAGTCGAACCGGTCGGCGAACACGAGCATCCCGACCCGCACGAGGATCAGTCCGGCCAGCGGGATCCCGATCAGGAGCGGGAACAGCCGCGGGTCCTCCCCGTATCCGGTCGCCGTGTAGACCAGCACCAGGTCGTACGCCAGCAACACCAGGAAGAACAGCGCCTCCCAGTAGCGGTCCTCGATCCCTTCGATCGGGTGTCCGGACCGGTCGGTCACCTCACTCATGTCTCTCCCCCCGTCTGCCGTCGCGGCGACATACACCGAGTAAAACAAACTTGGGTACTTATGACTGCCGACTTATGACAGCGATACCCACGGGATGTCTGGTGATTGGTAGCCATCCCCGGTCCTACGCCGACGAACCGTAATCGCCGGGAGTCGCCCCGCTCGCGGCGTCGCCGGGTCGGCGCGGGCGGTTCCGGTCTGCCGGGGCCCTCAGTAGGTCAGGTCCCCGGAGACTCAGTAGGTCAGGTCCCCGGAGAGGTCGAGGTTGACGTTCTTGACCCGGGTGTGATCGAGCAGCTCCTGGAGGCTCTCGTTCGAGCCGACGCCGGACTGTTTGTACCCGCCGAACGGCGCCCCGATGTAGTGGGGGCCGTGCTGGTTCACCCAGACGTAGCCCGCCTCGAGCTCCTCGACCGTCCGGTGGGCCGTGCGCAGGTCGTTCGTCCACACCGACGCCGTCAGCCCGTACTCGACGCCGTTGGCGATCTCGAGCATCTCGTCGTAGTCGCTCCAGCGCATGACCGACAGGACCGGCCCGAAGATCTCCTCGGTGGCGATGGTCATGTCGGGCTCGACCTCGAAGACCGTCGGCTCCACGAAGTAGCCCGTCTCGAACTCCTCGATGACCTCGCCGCCGGCGAGCAGTTCCGCGCCCTCGTCCCTGGCGGTCTGGATGTAGTGCAGCACCTTCTCGTACTGGGGCTCGGAGACGATCGAGCCCATCGTGGTCTCGTCGTCGAAGGGGTCGCCGACGCCGGCGCCGACCGCCTCGAAGCCCGCGACCACGCGGTCGATCATCTCGTCGGCGACGTCCTCGTGGAGCAACAGCCGCGAGCCCGACCCGCAGGACTGGCCCTGCCACTTCAGGCTCATCCCCGACACCGCGCCCTCGGCGGCGGCCTCGAGGTCGGCGTCCGGGAAGACCACGTTGGGGTTCTTCCCGCCGAGTTCGAGCATCACCGGCGCGAGGTGTTCGGCGGCACCCCTCATCACGGCCTTGCCGGTCCCGACCGAGCCGACCATCGTGACCAGGCCGATGTCGGGGTGTTCGACCAGTTCGGCGCCGACCTCGCCGGCGCCCGTGACGACGTTGACCAGGCCGTCCGGGATCTCCTCGAGTCCGTCGACCAGGTGGCCGATGTACAGCGCCGACAGCGACGTGAACTCAGAGGGCTTGATCACGATGCCGTTGCCGGCGACGATGGCGGGGGCGATCTTCTTCGCGACGAACGCGGCCGGGTGGTTGAACGGGACGATCCCCGCGACCGCGCCGTACGGCTCCCGGCGGGTGAAGTCGAGAGTCTCGCCGGGCGTGGGGATCTGCTCGCCCTTGAGTTCGGGCGCGAGGCCGGCGAAGTACCGCATCGTGTCGGCGGCCTTGGCGGCGTCGTCGCGCATCTTGGCGATGCCGCTGCCGTTGTCGGCGACGTCGAGGTTCGTCAGTTCCGCCTGGGCGTCCTCGATGGCGTCGGCCAGGGCGTTCACCCGGTCGCGGCGCTCGGCCAGGCTCGTCTCGCGCCAGGACTCGCTGGCCCGGCGGGCCGCCCGGACCGCCCGGTCGACCTGCTCGGGGGAGGCGACGGGCACGTCCGCGAGTTTCTCGTGGGTCGGCGGGTGTTCGGTCGGGAAGGTCTCCTCGCCAGCGACGAACTCGCCGTCGACGTACATGCGGTCCTCGATCTGGAGTGAGACGGTGCGCCCCGAGAGCGTGGTCAGTTCGACCTCGTGCATGCCTGATCCTGGCGCCGGCCCGCGGTTAACGTTGTCGTAGTTTCGCAGACGGGCGGCTGTGACACGGACGGGGACGCCGGGAGGATCGACCACCGCCACCTGACAGCGACGCCGGGGGGACCGACCACTGCCACCGGAACGACCAAGGCGGCCTCCCCGCATGGGTGGGTATGGCGATCGAACTCACCGAGGACGAGCGCTGGGAACTGCTCGAACGCGAGATGGTCATGCGGCTCTCGACGGTCGATCCGGCGGGGCGGCCCCACGTGGTGCCGATCTGGTTCTACGCCGACCGCGACTACGACGCGGTCTACTTCTCGACCCCGGAGGACACCCGTAAGGTCCGCGACGTCGAGGAGAACCCGAAGGTCAGCCTCACCGTCGACGAGGGGGAGTACTACTTCGAACTCCGGGCGGTCGTGCTGGAGGGCGACGCCTCCGTCGTCGAGGACGAGGCCGAGCGCGAGCACGTCGAGCGCCAGTGGTGCCGGAAGTACTTCGACAGCGACGAGCGGGCCGACTACATGGACCTGCTCTACCGGGGCCGCCCGTGGGACTGGTTCAAGGTCGAACCGGGCCGGTGGCTCTCCTGGGACAACACCAAGATCGACCTCGATCGGCTCCGGCAGGCCTGAGCCCGCCGGCGGTTTTCGCGCGTCGCGACGGGGAACGATTCTGGTGGGTGGGGTGTAGCAATCCACAAGAGTAATATGGATCCATTCAGGATACTCGGTATCCATGCCGGATTTTGACGCCCTTTCGGCCGAGGGGCCGCTAGAAGGTGTTGTAGTGATCGAGGCGGGAACGATGATCTCCTCCGGATCCGTCGGACGGTTGCTCTCCGATTTCGGCGCGACCGTGATCAAGGTCGAGCACCCCGAGCACAACGACCCGCTGCGGGACCTCAAGCCCCGCAAGGACGGCCACGGCCTGTGGTGGAAGTTCCTCTCCCGGAACAAGAAGACCGTCACGCTGAACCTCAGCGACGAGCGCGGCAAGACCGTCTTCGAGGACCTCGCCAGCGAGGCCGACGTGGTCATCGAGAACTTCCGCCCGGGTACGTTCGACCGGTGGGGCCTCGGCTACGATGACCTCTCGGAGCTCAACGAGGACCTGGTCATGCTGAGCATCTCCGGGTTCGGCCAGAGCGGTCCCTACTCCAGCAAGCCCGGCTTCGGGACGCTCGCGGAGTCGCTCAGCGGCTTCGCCCACCTCAACGGCTTCCCCGACAGCGAGCCGCTGCTGCCGAAGACCGGCTTCGCCGACAACATCGCCGCGCTCTACTCGGCGTTCGCCATCATGTACGCGCTGTACCACCGCGACGTCAACGGCGGCTCGGGCCAGCACATCGACGTCAGCCTGCTCGAACCGCTGTTCAACATCCTCGGGCCGGAGCCGCTCCAGTACGACCAGCTCGGCGAGATCCCCAAGCGCAGCGGGAACCAGTCGAGCATCTCGGCGCCCCGGAACGTCTACCAGACCGGTGACGACCGCTACATCGCCCTCTCGGCCAGCACGCAGAACGTCGCCATGCGCTGTTTCGAGGCCATCGACCGCCCGGACCTCAAGGACGACCCGCGCTTCGCCGACAACGAGAACCGCGTCGACAACGCCGACGAGCTCGACGCGATCATCCAGGACTGGATGGGCGACCACAGCCGCGAGCACGTCGTCGAGCACTTCGAGGAGTACGACGTCCCGGTCGCGCCCGTCTACAACATCGAGGACATCATGGGCGACGAGCACTACCAGGCCCGCGAGGCGATCATCGACGTCGAGGACGAGGACCTCGGCGACGCGCGCATCCAGAACGTCTTCCCGAAGTTCAGCGAGACCCCCGGTGACGTCGAGTACCTCGGCCCCTCGAAGGGCGAGTTCAACGAGGCGGTCTACACGGACGTCCTCGGCTACGACGAGGAACTCGTCGAGGAGCTCGAGGCCGAAGGCGTCATCTGACGCGTCGTCCCTGGCGGCCCGTTTCTCCGAGCGAGCCTGGAATTTCTACGAGCGGTCCCCGACCGTTCTACGAGCGAGCCTCGACTGTTCTACGAGCGAGCCTCGACCCGGAGTGGAGCGGAGACGCCGAGCAGCCCCCTGGTGCGTCGGCGACGCTCCCGGCACTTGCGCGTCTACTCACAGTGCGGCAGTCAGGAAGCGCCAGCTCACGGTGGTAGCAGTCAGAAAAATCTGCACGGCGGTGGCACCGCAGTGACAGGGAACAGTTCGAGCGATCTCGAGGCTGTCGCGTAAGGGTCCCGGCGTGGCCGGGGTGACCTACGACCCCTACCGCGGGCGAGCCCGCGTCGGTACGGCGTAGGCCGGATGGTTCGTGCGGTTTACCAGCCGGTCTTCGAGAGCAGCTCGACCCAGCCCTCCATGGACTCTTCGGCCATCTCGACTTCCTCCTCGGTGAACCAGTGCGTCAGGTCCTCGACTTCCTCGACGTTGTACTGCGGCCGCTCGAAGTCCTCGTCCATGCCGTAGGGGATCGTGGCGTCGATCGCCATGCCACCCTCGAACTTGGTGTGGGACTGCGTCCACTGCTCGGAGCCCGCGGTCGACCGCTCGGCCGGCTGGAAGGCCTGGCCGGCACCGCCGGGCACCGGGTTGATGATGTCCTCGTTGGGGTTCACGCGGGTCGTCAGCGCCCACATGATCTCGTCCATGTCGTAGATGTCGACGTCCATGTCGACGGCCATCGCGACGCGGAGGCCACGCGAGGTGCCCAGCGCCGACGTGAGGTAGTTGCGGTGGTAGCCCTCGTCGACGGGGTTCTGCTTGTCGACCTGGAAGATGACTCCGCCCCAGTCGGTCATCGAGTACGGGATGTGGACGTCGTGGCAGATGTCCGGCTGGATGCGCTCGGCCAGCTCGTAGAAGGCGGCCTCGCGGACGGTCGTGTCGATGTTGCCGTCGTCCGCGGAGTGGACGATCAGCGGCATCGTGATCGGGCGGTCCTCCCGGTGCGTGACGGCGGTCACGTGGAAGGTGGAGGCCTTGTAGGCCTTGCCCATGTAGCCGGCCCACTCGGGGTGGAACGGGTGCCGACCCTGCTCGCCGGACTCCTCGGCCTCGGCGGTCTCCCAGCGGCGGTCCTTGGGCTTGAGGTAGCCCTCGATGGTGAACTCGGCGTTCGCCAGCGAGTAGGCGTTGTCGATGGTCGCCGCCTCGACGAGCCGCATCGGCTCGCCCTGCACGGCGCCGGCCATGCCCAGCTCGTCGGAGCCCTTCGGGAGCACGACGTAGTCGAACCCGGCACCGGCGGCCAGGGTCGCGGCCGGCGGGACGCCGAAGTTCATCGTGATGGGGATCTCGGGATCCTCCTCGTCGTAGTAGTCCTTCTGGATCATCCACATGTGGCTGCCGGGCGCCGCCTGGAAGGTCCCGACGTTGCCCCAGCGGAAGTTCATCCGGTTGTAGCCGATGTGGGAACCGCCGTCGAAGACGTCGCCGTAGACGACCGAGTTACCCGCGCCGGTGGTCAGCTCGGGCTCCTTGCGCGTGTGGCGGATCGGGGGCACGATGTCGTCGACGTTGTCGACGTCCTCGTGGATTACCTCGTGGACCTCGGCGTCCTCGGAGTCGACGACGACCGGCTCGAGGGGGTTGTTGATCGCGTCGGCGATCTGGCGCGTGCGGTCGACGCGGTCCTCGAATCCGAACATGCGGTCGATCCGGGAGCGCTGCGCGAAGAGGTTCGTCAGGAATCGCGCGTGGGGCTGGCCCTTGATGTTGTTGAACAGGAGGGCCGGGCCGCCGTCCAGCTTCTTCTGGATGGCCGCGAATTCGACGTCGGGGTCGACCTCGACGTCGGTCTCGATCAGTTCGCCCTTCTCCTTCAGGTCAGCGACTGCACTACGAGCGTCGTAGATGTTGATGTCGCCTGGCTTGACGACTTTCTGTTGGTCACCTTTTGCCATAGCAGTTACTCTCTCAATAGGGTCAGGTATTAAATCTTCCCAAACCCATCGTCCCCGCCGCCACCATCCGGCCTCTCACCACCGATCGGAGTCCGAAAAATCGCCCGACAGAGGCGACTTACCGGGAGCGACTCGCCGGGGCCCCGTTCGTGCGTGCGCCGCGTCACGCGCGAGTATATATGCAAATCGCCCCTAAAGTATCAGAAATCAGTCATAGGGGGTCGCTCTCGGACGTGACCCAAAGGAATATTACCGGCCCACGCCCGAGTAGCCATCATGCCAACTCGTGTCGTAATCGGTATGACTGGAGCGACCGGTCAGTTGTACGGGATCCGCGCCCTGGAGCTCCTCGAGGAGGCCGACGTCGAGAGCCACCTCATCCTCTCGAACGCCTCCGAGCTCAACATCAAGCAGGAGTCCGAGTACACCGTCGAGGAGGTCCGCGCGAAGGCCGACGTGCTCCACAACTACCGGAACATCGGGGCCAAGACCGCCAGCGGGTCGTTCAAGACCGCCGGGATGCTGGTCGTCCCCTGTTCGATGAAGACGCTCTCCAACATCGCCCACGCCGCGACGGGTGATCTCATCTCCCGCTCCGCCGACGTCCACCTCAAGGAACGGCGCCCCGTCGTCGTGATGCCCCGCGAGAAGCCACTCAACCGCATCCACCTCGAGAACATGCTGAAGGCGACCGACGCCGGCGCGACCATCATGCCGCCGTTCCCCTCGTTCTACCAGCGTCCCGACTCCATCGACGAGATGGTCACCCGCACGATGTCCCGGGCCATCGGCCAGCTCGGCGTCGAGATCGAGTTCGAAGAGTGGGCCGGCGTCGGCGCCGACCTGGAGGAGTAGCTCCTTACTGCCGCTCGAGGACGACGTGGGTGTCGGTCACCTCGAGCACTTCCCCGTCGACCGAGGCGTGCTGGTTGTTGCTGATCTCTCCTTCGACGCGAGCGGCCACGAGGTCGCCGACCGACACCTCGTCGCCGGCCTCGACGACGGGCTCGCTGGGCGCGACCAGGCCCTCGTAGGCCGCGTTCGTGATCAGCGGGATGCGGACCACGTCGGGCTCGAGTTCGGCAGGGGTCGTCTCGTGCTCGCGGTCGTTCCAGTCGCGCTCGTCGAGGACGTTGATCCGGCCCTCCTGCTCGGTGTGCTCCTCGACGGTCTCCTCGTCGAGGACGAGCACGGCGTTGGTGCGCTTGCGCGTCCCGAACTCCTCCGGGGGCTCCTCGATCTCGTAGCTCCAGCCCGGGCCGCCGTCGGCCAGCACGGCGTCCGCGGGGAGGTCGGCGGGCGGGATGTCGGCGGCGGTCAGCAGGTCCGCGGCGGTCGTCCCCAGCGGGACGTCCAGGCAGCGGTGCCGGGGGGTGTCGCCGTCGACGTGGACGTACTTCCGGGTGACCGGCGTGCCGTCGGCCAGGGCGTTGCGGATGTTCCATAGCGTCTCGGTGTTGTGGACGATCCAGCCGTGGTCGGTCGGGAGGTCCCGGCCGATGCGCTCGCCGACGGTGACCATCAGCAGGACCTGCTCCTCGCTGAAGTCGTACATCTCGCCGGTGTAGCAGAAGACCACGCCCTCCAGGTCCTCCAGGTCGGCGGGGAGGTCGTCCTGGGTGTAGACGTCGGCCTCACAGGCCTCCTCGAACTCGTCGGTCCACTTGCCGCGGTACTTCTCCTTGGTGCCGACGACGATGCGGTCGAACAGGTCCGCGTCGAGCATCGCGTCGAAGAACTCCGCGAACTCCTCGGCGTTCTCCTTCGCGAGCCACTTGTCCGCGTAGTAGTCGGGTTCGCTCTCCTGGTGGTTGACCATCAGCGAGTGAACCTCGTCCAGTTTCTCCCACTTGGCCGCGGAGGGGAAGCCCGCGCCGCCGGCGCCGGCGACGCCCGCCTCGTAGAGCTGTTCCGGGATCGCGTCCGGATCGAGATCGTAGTCGGTTGCCATAGTGCATCCGATTCCAGCCTCAGTAACCTATTAAAATGTTCGAAGAAACGGGCCAGTTCCCGCGTATACGCTCCCCGTCTTCGCTCGCTACGTGGAGATCGGATCCAGAGAAATAACGAACTTAGGCCGTTATCGCCAGGGCGTCGCAAATCCGTATCCGAATGAAGTATACGATATCGTATTCGTCGTATACGACTGTGAAAGGACTCCTGCCGTCCTGATCGGCGAGACGAGGAACCGGACGGCCACCCCCTCACGGGGGTAGGAACGGGTCGTAACCGGTCGAGATCACTCCGGTCGGTCGGGGATCCCCGATTGAACGCCCTCTATCGACATCATCGCGTGCGCTACACGCGCGTACGCGCAGTGAAGAAATAGATAGGAAGCCGGGACGGCGGATCAGTCCCGGTCGTAGTCGCCCGTGTCGAGCCACGGGTCGATCCGCGCCTCGAGCAGCGCCGGGCCGTCGACGTCGACGAACCAGTCGGCGGCGTCTTCGATCTCGTCGTCCTCCTCGATGCACCTGCCGGGCATACCGAAGTCCTCGGCGACGGCGGCGAAGTTCGGGTTCGAGAACGTCGACCCGGTGTAGCGCTGCTCGTAGTAGCGACGCTGGCGGGCGCGCTGGCTCATGTACGAGCGGTTGTTGAGGATCACGATCTTGACGGGGATCTCCTCGCGGACCGCGGTCTCGAGGTCCTGCATGACCATCGAGAAGCCGCCGTCGCCCTCGAAGCAGAACACCTGGCGGTCGAGGGCGAGCTGGGCGCCCATCGCCAGCGGGAACCCCTGGCTCATGCCCGCGAAGTTGCCCGTCACGAACGTGCCGTTCAGGTCGTCGACGATCGTCCGCCGGGGGAAGTGCGCGTGGACGCCCCCGCCGGTCGTGAACGAGTAGTCGTCGACGCGGTCGTCGATGGCGTTGACGAGCTTGCGCGGGTCCAGCCCCTCCTCGGCGGGTTCGATCGAGGGATCGAGGAAGCGCTCGCGGGCCGCCTCCCAGTCGGCTCGAGCCTCGGCCGCGGCGTCGGCGTAGGAGAGGCCCTCGCCCTCCACGGCTTCGGTGAGGTCACGCAGGAACGACCCGACGTCGCCGAAGGCGTTGACGTCCGCGAGGTACTGGCGGTCGAGTTCGCGGGCCTGCAGCGTGGCGTGGACGATCGACGCCTCCGGGTCGATCAGCTCCCAGTTCAGCGTCGTGATGTCCGAGAAGCGGGTACCGACCCCGAGGACGAGGTCGGCCTCGCTGAGGTAGTCGTTGGTCGGCTCCATGCCGGGCCGGCCGACCAGCCCCAGCGAGAGCGGGTGGGACTCGGGGAAGGCCCCGCGGGCGTTCTTGGTGTGGGCGACCGGGATTTCGGCGGCCTCGGCGAACGCGAGCAGGGGGTCGGCGGCGTCGAACCAGCGGACCTCGTTGCCGGCGATCACCAGCGGCTGGTCCGCCTCGGCCAGGAGGTCGACCGTCTCCGCGACGCGCTCGCGGGCGGGCCGCGCCCGGACCGTCGACGCCGTGTGGTCCTTCGCCCGGAACATCTCGCGCTCGCGCTCGCTCGCCGGCTCGACGTCGGCCTCCTCGAGGTCCCGCGGGAAGTCGACGTGGACCGCACCGGGGACGCCGTTGACGGCCTGGTTGACCGCGTCGCGGAGCTGCTGGGCCGCGTCGTCCTCGGTGATCTGGACGGCGTGTTTGGTGAACTTCTCGAAGATCCCCGTGACGTCCCACTCGTGGCGGACGTCGCGGCCGAGGCGGTGGCTCGGCTCGTTGCCGGAGATGGCGATCACCGGGATGTTGTCCCGGTTGGCCGCGGCGACGCCGAGGACCTGATTCGCGGCCCCCGGCCCGACGTGGGCGATGGACACCGTCGGCTTGCGCGAAGCCAGCGCGTAGCCCGTCGCCATCGACGTGGCGACCTGTTCGTGTCGAGTCGTGACGAACTCGACGTCCGACTGTGCGATCGAGTCGAGCGATCCGAGGATCGCCGACCCGGCGAGACCGAACGCGTATTCGACCCCGCCGTCCTCGAGCGTCTGTGCAAGTACGTCTGCCCCTCGCATGGCAGCTACTTACTCACACAGTTGATGAATGTTCTGGTCTCCGCCGGCGGGCCCCGGCCGCCCGGCGATCCGCGCGGGCGAGGTCCTGTGACACGCGCGGGTCGCACGGGCAAAGTATAAGGCGGATTAGTTTGAACCGGAGAGGTAACGCGTCGCCATCGCGACGCTGGCCACCAATGAGCAAGACTGAAGCCAAATCTGAACCGAACTTCGTCGGATTGCGCGAGTTCCTCGAACTCGCCGAGGATCTGGGCGAGCTCGACACCGTAGAGGGAGCCCACTGGGAGAAGGAGATGAGTGCCATCTCGGAGATCATGTTCCGTCGCGGCCAGCGCGACCCCAAGCCCGCGCTGCTGTTCGACGACATCCCGGGCTACGAGAAGGGATACCGGACGCTCTACGGGCAGACGAACTCCCTGAACCGACTGGCGCTGACGGTCGGGATGGAGCCGAAGTACGACCACCCGATCGACCTGATCAGGGACTACCGCCAGAAGTCCGCCGAGATCGAACACGGCGCCTCCATGGACCCCGAGTTCGTGGACCCCTCGGACGCGCCGCTGATGGAGAACACGATGGAGGGCGACGACGTCGACGTGCTCTCGCTGCCCGTGCCGCTCCACCACGAGAAGGACGGCGGGCGCTACATCGGCACCTGTGACTGCGTCATCACGCGCAACCCCAACACGGACCGCGTGAACCTGGGGACCTACCGGATGCAGGTCTTCGACGAGAAGTCCACCGGCATGTACATCTCGCCGGGCAAGCACGGCCGGATGGACGTCGAGGACTGGTTCGAGGACCAGGACCGCGTCCCCATCGCGGCCTCGGTCGGCCAGGACCCCACGCTGTGGATGTTCTCCACGATGGGCCTCCAGCACGACCACCCCTACGCGGAGTACGCCCGCACCGGCGGCCTGAAGGGCGCGCCGTTCCCCGTCGTCGAGGGCACCAAGACGGGCCTGCCGCTGCCGGCCCACGGCGAGATCGTCCTCGAGGGCTACCTCGAGAAGGGTTCGACCCAGGTCGAGGGTCCCTTCGGCGAGTGGACCGGCTACTACGGCTCCGGCGCCAGCGAGGCCCCGATCATGCACGTCGAGGCCATCCACCACCGCAACGACCCGATCCTGGCGTGTGCGGTGCCCGCCAAGCCGCCGTACGACTACTCCTACCACAAGGCCGTCGTCCGCTCGGCGAACCTGTGGGACCAGATCGACCAGGCCGGCGTCCCGAACGTCGAGGGCGTCTGGCGGACCGAGGCCGGCGGCTCGCGACTGTTCAACATCGTCTCCATCAAGCAGCGCTACGCCGGTCACTCGCGCCAGGCCGGCTACGTCGCCGCACAGGTTCAGGCCGGCGCCTACGCGGGCCGGTGGACCATCGTCGTCGACGAGGACATCGACCCGACCGACCTCGACGAGGTCGCCTGGGCGATGGCCACCCGCTGCAACGTCGACCGCGACATCGAGACGTTCACCCGCGCGTGGTCCACGCCGCTCGACCCGATGGTCCCCGACGAGGAGAAGGACAACCCGATGAACACCCGGGCGATCGTCGACGCGACGATCCCCTACGAGCGCATGGACGAGTTCGCGGACGTCGCCGAGTCCTCCCAGGAGTACCAGGCGGAGATCGAGGAGGAGTGGAGCGACGTCATCCACGGCGAGTGACGGCGTAGGCTCCAGATCCCGGCGCGCTCGCCGGTTCTTTCTGCACGCGAGTCTCTGCCCCCCGTGAGCGGTTGCCCTTACTCTACTGATCGCTCGACTCGACGCTCCTGGACCTGACGCTCGCTCCCGTCAGAATCCCGTCCGCGCTCGCGCACGGCCGCGAGAGTCACATACGTTTCTGTGGGTCGGTCGTTCACTCACGCGTCGTCGGGGCCCGCAGGGGGTCACACCCCCCGTCGGAGCCGCCGCTCGGGGACCTCCGCGCGGACCCGGCGTCTCCAGCGCCCCGCGCCCGGCTCGCGGCCGCGCGCGGAACGGAGCGAGGAGAGGTGGTTAGTCGTCGCTTCCGACGGGCATCGAGGAGACGTCGGACTCGTCGATCTCGCTGGCCGAGACTTCGTCCTCCTCGACCGCCTGGGCGACCTCCGCGAGGTCGCCGCGGTTGTCGCTGTAGGCGAACAGCTTGACGTCTTCGTGTTTGATCGCGAAGCGCACGTCGTCGCCGGCGTAGACCGGCAGCGGTTCGGGCGTGCGCACCAGGATCTCGCTGCCCTCGACGTTGACCTGGTACTCCGTGAAGTCGCGGGTCGCGGCCCGCATCTTCAGCGTCCCGTCCATCGCGACCTCGTCGTCCGCGACGGGGTCGGACTCGTCGGTCAGCAGCCGGCAGGATTTGGGTCGGAAGCAGACGAACACCTTCTCGCCGGCTCCGAACTCGCTCATCATGTTCGAGGAGCGCAGTTCCCCAACGTTGGTCCGCACGGTGGCGACGCCGTCCTCGAGGCCGGTGACCTCGCCCTCGACGGTGTTGCACCGCCCCATGAAGTTCATGCCGAAGAACGTCTGGGGGTCGCTGTGCAGGGTCGCCGGCGGGCCCTCCTCGATGATCTTGCCGTCGCGCATGATGGCGATCTCGTCGGAGAGGAACATCGCCTCGTCCTGGGAGTGGGTGACGTAGAGGACCGTCGTGTCGAACTCGTGGTAGATGCGGTTGATCTCCATGCGCATCTCACGGCGGAGCTTGGCGTCGAGGTTCGACAGCGGCTCGTCGAACAGGAGGATGTCGGGTTCGACCACGAGCGCGCGCGAGATGGCGACCCGCTGCTGCTGGCCGCCCGAGAGGTTCGTCGCCAGGTTGTCCTTGTAGGGGTCGAGCCCGACGGCCTCGAGCACGCGGTCGACCTTCTGCTGGCGCTCCTGTTTAGTGCCGATTTTCTGGATCTTCAGCGGGTACATGACGTTCTCCTCGACCGTCATGTGGGGCCAGACCGCGTAGGACTGGAACACCATGCCGAGCCCGCGGTCCTCGGGTTCGACGTGGACGCCGTTCTCGGGGTCGCAGACGAGCTCGTCGCCGATCCAGATCTTGCCGCTGTCGGGGCGCTCGAGCCCCGCGATCGACCGAAGGGTGGTCGTCTTCCCACAGCCGGAGGGGCCCAGCAGCGACTTCAGCGTCCCCTTCTCGATCTCGATCGAGAGGTCGTCGACGGCCACCTCTTCCCCGAACGTCTTTCTCAGATCCTCCACGCGGAGTTTGATTTCTTTGCCCGTATCGCTCTCCTCACTCATGTTCAGTTATCAAAGTCGATTGTGTCGTGATAAGTGTTTCCGTCACACACCTCCGCTGGTGCGTGGGGGCGGTGCGGTTCGGTCCCCGAACGGGCGCCGCTCGATCAGGCGCCGCTGGAGATCTGGTCGCCCATGATCTCCTTCCACTTCTCGTTGGTCTTGTCGATGTCGACCTCGGGGCTGATGGTGTCGACCTCGTACTCGTCGGAGGGGTAGACGCCCTCGTAGGCCGTGTACTTCGCGTCGGGGTGCCACGGGATGTACTGGGTCTTGCCCAGCAGCATCTGGCCCTCCTTGGAAGTGAGCCAGTTCATGAACAGCAGCGCCGTGTTCGGTGCGGGCGCCTTGTTGTTGATCACGCCGGGGCTGATGACCGACGGCGTGGGGTCGAACTTCAGGTAGTCGATCGGCATCTTGCTCCCGAACCGACCCATCTTGTGCGTGTACGTGAACGCGATGGGGAACTCGCCGGCGCCGCAGAGCCGCGCCAGGTCAGTGTGGCTGTCGACCCACCGCGGTTCGAGGTCGCGCATCGCCTCGAAGTACTCCTCGCCCTGGGTGTCCATCATCCAGGACATGAGGAACATGTTCGGCGTCGGGTCGTGGGCGTAGTCTCCCCCCGCGAGGCTCTCGTCGGTGACGACGTCCATCCAGGTGTCGTACTTGCTCGGGTCGACCTTGTTCTTGTTGTAGAAGGTGTTGCCGAGCACCTGCCGGGTCGCGATCCAGTGGCCCTTCGGACTCTTGAACTTCTCGGGCGCCTCGCCGAACGAGGGCATGTAGTCGGCCTTGAGCGTCATCGCCTGGTCCTTCTGCCAGATGCGCTTGACGTTCGAGGTCGAGATGAAGAAGTCGCCCTTGACGTTGTCGGTGTTGTACTCGGTCTCCCACCGGGAGATGAGCTTCTCGCTGCCGCCCACGACGTGCTGGATGTCCACGCCGTCGTAGGCGTTCTTGAACCCCTCCATCCACTTCTGGAACGGTCCGCGGTCGATCGTCGCGTACGCGGTCGCGGCGTCCTCCTCTTTCGCGAGTTCCTTCACCGCCTCGAAGGTCTCGCCGACCTTGTTTCCGGCCTTGTTCTCGAAGCTCGGAGGCTTCTGGCTCGTACTCGCCCCGCCGTCCGAGCCGCCACTGCCCCCGGAACCGCCCTCGCCGCCGCTACCGCCGCTCGAGCTACCACCGCCCGAACAGCCCGCCGCAGCACTGGCGATCGCGAGCGCTCCGGTGCCTTTCAGGAACGTCCGTCGATTCGACGACGTTTCTTGTGACTGTTGCCCTGTCATGTCACGGCACACCCTTACTGCAGGCCGTCATTAAATTTTTCCAATCCGTCCTTCGGGCCGGGTGACAGTATGGCCCACGTCACGGGATATCGTATCGTCGGTCAAATGCCGATTCCGCCTACGGAACCAATGCATATAACTAGATGAGACTAACTTTACACGCATATTTCTGTAATGTCAACGGATGATAGTAATAGATCGCGGGGGGTGTGCCACCACCGAGCGATCGAGTCGGTCACTCTCGGGAACTGACCAGTGGCGTCGCGGTGCCCGCGGGGCCGCGGCGCCTGCGGAGCCGCTTCGGTCTTCCGGTCGGGAGTCCAGGCGAAAATTTATGTGGAGTCAGGAGAGACTGGTTGCCGTATGGTATCAATCCTGGGGCAGATAGAGGCACGCGTCCCGAGTAGAGACGCGTTTACGCTGGATCGGATACGTAGAGATCTCAACCCGATGACGATGGTGTATCTGGGGCTGTTCGCCCTGTTCCTCGTCCTCATCGGTGGGCCGCTGCTGTTCCTGTTGTTCGGCAGTTTCTGGAGCGCGAAGCCGTACGACTTCGCGGCCGGGCACCTCACACTCGCGAACTACATCGAGACCTACCTCAACGGCGGGGCGTTCATGCTGTGGACGAACACGATCGTCATCGCCACGGGGACGACGCTGTGGGCGAACTTCCTCGGCGTCGGGATGGCGTGGATCATCGCGCGCACGAACACGCCGTTCCGCCGGCTGCTCGAGGGGATCGTCATCCTCCCGTACGTCGTCCCGTCGTACCTGCTGGCCGTCGCGTACATCTTCCTGCTGAGCCCGCAGATCGGCGCGTTCAACAAGTTCCTGGTGATCCCGTTGAGCCCGTACGTACCCTTCCTCAACGGGCCGATATCGATCTACAGCTTCTGGGGGATCGTCTTCGTCAAGGGGATCTCCTACGCGCCGCTGTGTTTCCTGATGACCAACGCGGCGTTCCGGAACTTCGACCCGAGCCTTGAGGACGCCGCCCGGATGAGCGGGGCGGGCGTGTTCACCACCCTCCGGACGGTCACGCTGCCGATGCTCGCCCCCTCGGTGACCGCGAGCATGCTGCTGATCTTCACCAAGGGCCTGGAGACGTTCTCCGTGCCCGCGTTCCTCGGGCTCCCCTCCTCGCCGCCGATCTACGTGTTCTCGACGCGGATCTGGCAGGCGCTGTCGATGCAGTCTCCGCCCAACTACGGATTGGCGACCGCGCTGGCGACGACGCTGATCGCCATCGCGGGCCTGGGGCTGTTCATCCAGCGCCGGGCCACCAGCGTTCAGGAGAAGTTCACCACCATCTCCGGGCAGGGGTTCAACCCCCGTCGCTTCGACCTCGGCATCTGGCGCTGGGGTTCGTTCAGCTTCGCGATGCTGCTGCTGGTCGTCTCGATCGTCATGCCGTTCCTGATCCTGTTCATCGCGAGCGTGAGCAGCATCTGGTTCGGGAAGTTCTTCTTCCTGCCCGGCAACACGGTCGAGTTCACGCTCTCGAACTACGCCTCGCTGCTGGACATGCCCGACTTCTGGAAGGCCATGACCAACAGCCTGCTGCTCGCGGGCGTCGGTGCGTTCGTCGGCATGCTGTTCGCCAGCCTCACCTCCTACTTCGTCCTCAAGGTGGACAAGCAGAGCTCCTCGCTGATCCACAACACCTCCGGGTTCATGGACCAGCTGACGTACATCCCGGCGGCGGTGCCGGGCGTCGTGCTGGCGACCGGCTTCCTCTGGTTCGTGCTGACCATCCCGAGCTTCGGGCTGTACGGCAGCCTCTGGCTGCTCGGCCTCGCGTACGTCGCGCGCGAACTCCCCTTCGGGACGCGGACCACCCACGGCGCGCTGTCCCAGGTCGGCGACGAACTCGAGGAGCAGGCCCGCGTCGCGGGCGCCGGCTGGCTCACCACGATCAAGGACATCATCCTGCCGGTCATCTCGAAGAACTTCGCGTCCGGCTACCTGCTGCTGTTCATGAGCATGATGCGTAACCTCTCGACGTCCATCCTGCTGTACGACAGCGACAGCGTGGTGCTGGCGGTGCTCATCTTCAACATGAAGCTCGTCGGCGACTACGAGGCGCTGGCCGCGCTCGGCGTCGTCATGATCGCGATCGTCCTCGTGGTCATGGGGATCGTCCGGTTCGGCTTCGGCGCGTCGATCACCGACTGATCGCTCCGTTTCGAGCGATCAGGTATTACGGACGTTTCGCTCCGTCTCGACCGATCAGGTATTGCGGACGTTTCGCTCCGGTTCGACCGAGCAGTTCTCGCGGCCCTTTCGCTCCGTTTCGACCGCTCTGTCGTCGCGGCCTTTTCGACCCGACGCAACCGAACGGTGGCGCCAGAGCCTCGCTCGCCCCCGACCCCCAGCGGCTCGTCGTCCCCCGGTCGCCGACAACGTGGGTTCTTTTGTGTCTCGGGCCGGAGCGTGATCCATGACACGACGCGACGTTCGGGTCTCCCGCTGGTGGTTCGTCGCCGTCGCGGCCCTCGCGATGGGGACGGCCGGGATCTACCAGTTCGGCTGGTCGTCGATCCGGCTGGCGCTGGGCGCGCGCACGGGCGCCCCGGAGACGGCCCTCGGGACGGTGTTCACGCTGTTCGTCGTCTTCCAGACGGTCGCGCAGTTCCCGGCGGGGTGGGTCCGGGACCGCTACGGCCCCCGGATCCCCCTGCTCGCCGGGGCGGGCTGTCTGGCGCTGGGCTTCGCCGGCGTCGGACTGGCTCGGTCGCTCCCGGCGGCGTACGCGGCCTACGCCGTCGGCGGCGTCGGGGTCGGGGTCGCCTACACCATCGCCGTCAACACGGCGGTCAAGTGGTTCACCGACCGCCGCGGCCTCGCGACGGGGATCGTGACGATGGCCTACAGCGGCGTCAGCTTCCTGGTGATCCCGGCGATCCGCTTGGGGGTCGACTCGGCGTTCGAGACGACGCTGTTCGCCCTGGCGGGGGCCACCGGCGCGGCCGCCCTGCTCGCGGCGGTGGTCCTGCGCGACCCCGACGGGGCCACGGCGACCGACGGCGGTGAATCGGCGGGAGTCGACGACGACCACACCACCGGGGACGAGTCGACCGGAATCGACGCCTCGGACGAGCGCTCGCACACGTGGCGCGAGGCGATCCGGACCTGGCAGTTCTGGCTGCTGTACGGCGTCTTCGTCGTCGTCAACGGCGTCGGGCTGATGGTGATCGGCAAGGTCGTCTCCTACGCCTCGGCGCTGTCGCTGCCGGCGTTCGCCGGGACCGCCAGCGCGTCGATGGTCGCGCTCGCCGACGCCGGCGGCGTCTTCGTGGTCGGCGGGCTGTCGGACCGCTTCGGCCGGCGCCGCACCGCCGCGGCGTCGCTGGTGCTGTGCGGCATCGCCCTGGCCGGGGCGGTCGCGTTCGGAGCGCGTGGGGTGCCCCTCGGGTTCGTCGCCCTGATCGCCGCGGCGGCGTTCTTCCGGAGCCCCCCGTTCTCGATCTTCCCCAGCATCGTCGGCGAGTTCTACGGCCGGGCCCACTCCTCGGAGAACTACGCGGCCCTCTACACGGCCAAACTCTTCGGCGGCGTCTTCGGGGGGACCGTCGCCAGCGCGCTGGTGGTCTCGATCGGCTGGTCGCAGTCGTTCGCTCTGGGGGCGGGGCTGATCGCGCTCGCCGGGGTCGCCGTGACGTTCCTGCGACCCGTCTCGACCGACTGAGCCGACCGGTGGCGTCGGCGCCACCGGCCCCGGCCCGACCGACTCGAAGCCGTCGATTCCGGCGACGTGAGTTGAACGGGAAACATATTTGTATGTGGGTGGCAATGCCACGAAAACGTGGCACAATGAGTCGCGAATATCAACGCGAAAAAGAGACGCAAAGCGTCCTCGAGGCCGTGAGGCACGCCGAGGAGAAGGTCTACGAGGACCCGCGGAAGTTCGTCCGCGAGGTCGGCTCGGAGTACTACGACTACCGAGACGTCTGGAAGGATCTCCGCGACCCCGAGCGCCGGGTGATCAAGGGCAGCGAGATCCCCATGAAGTCCAAGAACGAGCGGATCGAGGGCTCGCAGCACTGGGGCAAGTCCTTCGTCCGCCCGTGGGTCGGCGTGACCCAGTCGCTGTCGATGCACATGGCCGAACTCGCCCCCCAGGGCTACGGGAAGAAACACGGCCACCAGAACGAGGCGCTGATGTACATCCTCGAGGGGACCGGCTACGAGATCCACGACGGGAAAGAGTACCAGTGGGAGGCCGGCAACCTCGTGCTCATCCACGGCGGCTCGGTCCACCAGCACTTCTCCGCGGATCCGGAGAACCCCTGCAAGGCGCTCATCGTCAAGCCGAAGGCGCTCGCGCAGTTCCTCCACCTGCTCTACCAGGGGACGGTCATGAACTCGCCCACGGACCCCGCGGCGATCCCGGACTGGACGCCGCCGGCCGAGGAGATCAGTCGGGAGAAAGAACACGGCAAAGGTGGTCGATAATGTCCGAACCAGAAGAAGTCACGCGGCACAAAGAACGGGAGTTCGAACCGGTCGAACACAAGAAAGAGGAGGAGGAGTGGAGCAACGGCGACCGCCAGTCGGGCTACTACCAGAAGAGCCTCGACGCGTCCAAGCGCAACCCCCTCGCGGCCCACGGCGACGGGCCGATGAACAAGGTGCTCGACCCCGAGGAGATGCCCTGGGAGGAGTCCCCGCAGGGGCGACTCAAGCACGTCCTCAACGAGGACATCGCCGAGGGGCTCGACTTCCCCGGCAAGGGCGTCGACATGTACATCCAGGAGATCCCGCCGGGAAGCGAGTCGGGGATCCACCGACACATGAGCGAGGAACTGGTGTTCGTCCTCGAGGGCGAGGGCCACGACCTCCACTGGGACCCCACCGTCCACATCGAGGACGAGTTCGTGTGGGAGTGGCCCGACGAGCCCCAGGAGTTCGAGTGGGCGCCCGACGACGTGGTCTACATCCCCACGAACACGGCCCACAAGCACGTCAACGACTCCGAGGACGAACCCGCGCGCATCCTCTGCTGCCAGGCCCGCGCGTACAAGGACCTCGGGTTCGGCTTCGAGGACCTCGAACAGTTCGAGACCGCCCCGGAGTGGGACGGCCCAGAGCAGACCAGCGGCGATCTCCCCTGATCGCGGGACTCTGACTCCGTCGGCGTTTCGCCGACCGACCTCTGATGACCGTCTGTGACACCGCTCGTCGCCCCGCGACCGAGGCCGGAGCCGGATGAGCGACGCCGACGACGGCGGCGTCGCCCTCTACACCGGCCTGCTGACCGACCCGCGCTTCCTCTCGGTGCTGCTGGTGTCGATCGCCAGCACCATGGGCGGCAACGTCGCCCGGCCGGCGCTGCCGGGGATCGCCGCCGGTCTCGGCGTCTCCGACGCAGCCATCGGTCTCGTCATCTCGGCGTACACGCTGCCGACGGCCATCTGCGTCCCCGTGGCCGGCACCCTCGCCGACGTCTACGGCCGACGGACCGTCGTCCTCCCGTCGCTGGTCGTCTTCGGCGTCGCGGGGACCGCGATCGCCTTCGTCGGCGGGGTCACGGGCGCGACCGGGGCGCTGCCACTGACGCCCTTCCAGGGAGTGCTCGCGCTTCGGGTCCTGCAGGGCGTGGCGGTCGCCGGCGTGGGGACGCTCACCGTCACCCTCCTGGGCGACCTCTACGACGGCGATCGGGGCGCGGTCGCGCAGGGCACGCGCGTGGGCGCGAACAAGATCAACAACATCCTCGCCCCGGTGATGGTGGGCGTGCTCGCCGGGATCGCGTGGAACTTTCCGTTCCTGCTGTACGCGTTCGCCTTCCCCGTCGCCGCCCTCGCCTACCGGTACCTCCCCTCGACCGTCAGCCCCCGGGACGCGAGCGCGAGCGTGCGGGCGGTCTTCCGTGAGTACGCGCGCTCGCTCCGGGTCGAACTCCGGGATCGGAACCTCCGACTGCTGGTCTCGGGCGGCGGCGTCCGCGACTTCGTGAAGGCAGGGGTGCTCACGTTCGTCCCCATCTTCGCCGTCCGGGAGCTGGGCGCGTCGCTGGCGGTCGCCGGCGCCGTCCTCTCGGCGCGGGGGTTCGCCGGGATCGTCGCCGCGCCGCTCTCGGGGGCGGTCGTCTCCCGGTCCTCGCGGAAGGGGACGCTGCTCGCCGGACTGCTGGTGGGTATCGCAGGCGTCCTCGCGATTCCGCTCTCGCCGAGCGTGCCGGTGCTGTGGGTCGCCGTCGCGGTCTTCGGCGTCGGCGACGCCCTGTTCGCGCCGGTGTTGAAAGACGCCGTGACCGACAACGTCGCCGACGACACGCGCGCCGGCGTGGTCGGCGGGATGAACACGCTCAAGAAGACGGTCCAGACCATCGGGCCCGCGTTCTTCGGCGTGGTCCTCACCGTCGCCGGCTTCGACCCGATCTTCTACGTCGCCGCCGTCGCGGCGGCGGGCTACCTGGTCGTGCTGCTCGTGGCGCTGCCGGCCGAGGCGTGAGCTTCGGGGACCCGGCTTCCGGGAGCGCCCCGCGAGGGAGCTACTCCTCCGAGCGCTTCTCGTGGGCGTCGCGGTAGTCGACGTCTCTGAGGGCCCAGATGTCGTCCATCTCCAGGGCGTCCATCGCGTCGCGGGTGCGCTCGGTCTGCGGGATGTCGACGCCGTACTCCTCGGCCATCTCGAAGACGATACGGAGGTCGTCCTCGGCCCACTTGCCCGTGGCCTTCTCCCACCGGTGCAGCGCGTAGTTGTCGCCCGAGGACTGCTTCAGCCCCGCGCGGAGTTTGTCGGTGTCGACGCCGAAGGCCTTCGCCAGTCGGAGGGCGTCGTAGTTGGCGGTGTGGCAGGCCCACAGGAGGTGGTTGTTGGCGGTCTTGCCCATCTCGCCGGTGCCGACGCCCCCGAGGTGGTAGACGTACTCCGAGAAGCCCTCCAGGAGGGGGCGGACGCGTTCGACCGCGTCGTCGTCGCCGCCGACGAAGACGGTCGTCTCGCGGTCCTCGATGCCGCGCCCGCGCGCGATCGGCGCGTCGACCAGATCGGCGGACAGCCGCTCGGCCCACTCCCCCGGGCGGCGCGGATGGACCGTCGAGGAGACGACGACGACCTCGTCGCCCGAGAGGCCCGCCTCGACGCCGTCCTCGTCGAAGAGGACTCCCTCGACCTGGTCGCCGGTGCCGACGACGATCAGGATCACGTCGGCCTGCTCGGCGAGTTCCCGCGGCGTGCTCGCGGTGTCGGCGCCGAGGTCGGCGGCGCGCTCGCGCTTGCCCTCGTCGATGTCGAACGCGACGACGTCGCGTCCGTCGTCGATCCAGTGGCGGACGATGGGCATGCCCATCTCTCCGAGGCCGATGACGCCTGCAGTGTCTGTCATATGCTCGGCTATCGAGTCACGGACTATAGCGGTTTCGGCTGCGAAGAGAGGTGCGAGGACCCGCTCGAGGGGTGGCGGTGCGGTCAGTCGGCGGTCGCCTGCTCGCTGGTGGCCGACTTCGACCGCGCGTAGACGCGGTTGCTGAACAGGAGGGCGACGGCGGCAGCCGACAGCAGCGTCGCCACCGCGAGGTACTTGAAGCTGTCCTGGATGCCGGTCGCGCCGGCGATGAAGCCGATGAACACCGGCGAGGCGGCCCCGATGATCTGGGTGGCCGTCCAGAGGTAGCCGAAGGTGCGCCCCTCGCGCTCGGGCGGGGTGATCTCGCTGATCAGCGCGTCACGGGCGGGGTTGAGCCCCCACAGGCCGCCGCCGACGACCAGCAGCACGACCAGCAGCGGGATGGGGCCGAGGTTCACCAGCGACAGGACGCCCAGCGCGAGCGTCGAGACGCCGAGGAAGCCGATCAGCACCTTGCGCTGGTCGTACATGTCCGTGATGGTCCCGGTGCCGAGCTGGACCGCCGCCGCGGTCAGCAGCAGCAGCGAGAAGTAGAAGTTCGCGAACGACTCGGGCGCGAGGTTCATCCCGAAGTAGTGGAACGAGTAGCCGTAGACGTCCGTGATGAACACGGGGACGAACGTGTTGACGCCCTTGGTCGCGATCATGCGGGTGGTGAAGAACAGCAGCACCGCGAGCATGGGGTAGACGAACAGGCGCCTGTCCGCCTGCCAGACGGAGACGCTCTCCTCGACCTCGTCGTCCTCGTCGGTCTTGTTCGAGGCGTGGTCCGGCGGCAGCGTCTCGAACCCGTCGATGCTGAGCAGACTGAACAGCACGACGGCGTAGATCAGCCCCAGGACGCCGAACAGCAGGAGTATCTGATCCCAGACGAGGACGAGGATCAGCACGCCGATCAGCGCCGGCGCCGCGGCGTCGCCGAGCTTGGCCGCGCTCCCCCACATGCCGAGCGAGCGGCCCTTCTTGTCCTCGCTCACGTTCGCGGAGATGAGCGGGTAGCCCGTCGGATGGGTGACGCTGGCGCCGATGCCGCCGATCAGCATCGCGAGATTCATGATTAGGAACGGCCCGGTGATCGAGTACCCGAAGCCGGCCAGTTCGGGGATGCCCGCCCCGACGGTGGGGGCCATCGAGAACAGGAGGTAACTCGCCGACAGCACAGCCAGTCCCGGCGGCAGGATGAACCGGCGGTCGTACTTGTCAGAGAGGATGCCCATCGGCGTCTGGCCGAAGCCCGAACCGAGCGAGTAGACGGTGATCAGCAGCCCGAGCTTCCACAGCGGGAGGTCGAGCTTCACCGCCAGGATCGGGATCAACGGCGGGATCAGCCGGCTGAAGAAGTGCTGGGCCCCGTGGCTCGCACTCAGGACGGTGGCGAACGCCCATTCACGCGTGTTTGCGTCCATATACCACGGGTAGTAATACCGCACCCTGATAAACCATTCGCCCTCCGGCAAGGTTGCCGAGAAGGAAACTCGCGGAGGGCGCCGGGTCGGTCGACCACACGGACCCGGCGGATCGGAGCTGTCCGCGGGGCCATCCCGCTAGCGGGAGGTACCGTCACTGCTCGGCCGAGGGTACCGTCACCGCGGCAGAGTGGCCTGGCGTGTGCGGCAACGCGTCCCCGCCCGTTCCGCCCACGACGCCGGTCCCGTCCCTCCCGCCCGACGCCGGTCACGTCTCTCCAGTCCACGACGCGGGCCTCCAGGAGTCGGCGGTGCCAGGAGGGGGGACTGCGGGCCCCCCTGGGTGCCTACATCGACGGCGGGACGAAGCAGTCGTCCTCGTGGCTCTGGGCCGTCTCGTCGTCGTCGAACGTCTGGCCGCACTCTTCACAGCGGTAGATGGTCTCGTCGTCGCGGTCGATCTCACGTACCATGGCTGTCAATTCGTCCCACGCCACTAAATCGTTCCGACGGTCGCTCTCGAGGGGTGCCAGCCCGTCGGGACCGGGCGACCGTGGACGGAGCGTCCGGGCGGCGCAAGGCTTTTGGTACCGTCACACACACGCTCAGGCGACACATGAGCGCGACTCACCTGCTCGGCGACGTGTACGACATCCAGCTGGAGTACGCCCGGGTCTTCGTCATCGACGGCCCGGAGGAGACGACCCTCGTCGACACCGGCTTCGAGCGGACGGCCGACGACCTCGTCGAGACGCTCCGCGAGGAGTTCGGCGACGTCGACCGCCTGTTTCTCACCCACGACGGTGGGGACCACTACGGCGGGCTCGAGGGCGTGATGGACGCGTTCGACCCGACGCTGTACGCCGCCGCCGACGAGGCGGACCTGCTGGACGCCATCGACCGCGAGCCGGACGTCCACTTCGAGCACGGGGACGTCCTCCCCGGAAACGTCGAGGTGATCCAGGTCCCCGGCCACTCGCCGTGTCCGTCGGCGCTCCTGCTGCACGACGAGGGCGCGCTGATCTCGGGGGACGTCCTTGACGGCGCCGACCGTCGGGGGCTGCCGCAGGGCTACCTGCTGCCGCCGCCGGAGACGTTCAACTGGGACCACGCCAAGGCCGAGCGCGGCGTGGCCGACCTCCTCGAGTACGACTTCGACGCGGTGCTGGTCTTCCACGGGAGCCACGTCATGGAGGACGCCCACGAGAAGCTGGACCGCTACGTCAACTTCAAGCAGTACTGGCGGCCCCAGTTCGAGGACTGACTCGAGGGATCCTCACCGATTCCGCGTTCGTCGCGACCGATCCTCGACCCGTCGAGCGGGTCCCGCCGGAGCGCGGACCGGACCGGGGCTTCGGCGACGGATCGTCGGTGTGCGATCCAACCACACGTTTTAACTCCCCCCATCTCTTCGCCCACCAACATGGACCTGACTGTCGGGGCTGGACTTCTCCTCACTGCGGGGGCCCTGGGCATCACACACGGGATCGAGCCCGACCACGTCGCGGGGATCACCGCGCTGACCCACGAGGCGGGCGACCCGAAGCTCTCCGCGCTGGTCGGGGGCTGTTTCGCCGCGGGCCACGCCGCGCTCGTCGTGCTCTGGATCGCGCTCGCGTACCTGCTGTTCGGGACGACCTCCTTCCCGGCGGCCTTCGAGGCGTTCGGGATGCTCTTCGTCGGCGTGATCCTCTCGCTGCTCGGCCTCTATCTCGGCATCACCGGCACGCGCAAACTCCTCCACAAGCACGGTCACGACCACGGCGAGGGCGCGCACGCACACTACCACGTCCACCTCCCGTCGTCCATCCGACCCGCGGTGTCCGCCGACCAGGACCACGGGAACCACGGTGCGCACGGCCACGACCACGGGATCGTCGAGTACCTCAAGATCGGGACGGTCGGCGCGCTGTTCACGCTCTCGCCGCCGGTGTCGATGATCGCGTTCATCTCCGTGGCGATGAGCGAGAGCGCGGGCACGCTGATGGTGGGGGTGGTCGCGGTCTACGCGGCGGCGATCATCGCGACCATGGCCGCCATCGGCGGCGGCGCAGGCTCGCTGTTCCGCCTCTCGAAGGCCCGCGGCGAACGGTTCCACGCGGGCTCGCAGGTCGTCGCCTCGGTGCTGGTGCTCGCGTTCGCGATCCACCTGCTGCTCGGGGTCGTCCCCGGGCTGCTCGCCTGATCGCGGTCGATGTCCGGCCACGCGGAGACCGCCGAGGCGACCTCGGAGGCGACGTACGCCTCGCTGCTGACTGACCCCCGCCTGCTGATCATCCTCAGCATCAGCGTCTCGGGGACCATGGGACCGAACGTCGCCTCGCCGGCCCTCCCGGCGATGGCCGGGTCGCTGGCGGTCACGGACGCCCGCGTCGGGCTGGTGATGACCGCCTACACCCTGCCGGCGATGGTGTTCGTCCCGCTGACCGGCGCCCTCGCGGACATGTACGGGCGGCGGACGGTGATCCTCCCGTCGCTGGTCGCGTTCGGCCTGGCCGGCACCGCCATCGCGTTCGTCGGCTCCGTGACCGGACCGGGCGGCGTGGTCCCCCTGTCGCCGTTCCAGGCGATCCTGGCCCTGCGCGCGGTCCAGGGCGCCGGCGTCGCCGGGTTCATGTCGCTGACGGTGACGCTGCTGGGCGACCTCTACGCCGGCGGGGCCGGGACCACCGCCCAGGGGATCCGCGTCGGCGCGAACGGCCTCTCGGGCATCCTCGTCCCCCTCGCGGCGGGCGCGCTCGCCGGAATCGCCTGGAACGCCCCATTCCTCATCTACGGGCTGGCGCTGGCGTTCGCGGTCGTCGCGTTCGTGGCGCTCCCGGAGACGACCGGCGGCATCGACGACGGCACCGGCGTCCTCGACACGCTGGCGTCGTACGGTCGCTCCCTGCGCGTCGAGATGGCGGACATCCAGACGGGCGTGCTCATCTCGGGCGGGTTCGCCCGCGACTTCGTCCGGTACGCGGTCATCACGTTCGTCCCGCTGTTCGCGGTGCGGGTCCTGGGCGCGTCGCTCGCGGAGGCCGGCGCGGTGCTGGCGGTGCGCGGGGTCGCCGCCATCGTCGTCTCCCCCACGGCCGGCGAACTCACCGGCCGGTACGACCACCGACACGCGCTGTTGCTGGCGCTCGCGCTGACCGCCGGGAGCGTCGCGCTGTTCCCGGCGGCGCCGTCGATCCCGCTGCTGGGGGCGCTGTTGCTCGTCTACAGCGTCGGCGACGCCCTGTTCTCGCCGGTGATCAAGGACGCCGTCACCGACGCCGCCCGCGACGAGTACCGCAGCGGCGTCGTCGGCGGGATGCAACTGCTGAAGTACGCCGCCCAGACCGCCTCGCCGGCGGTCTTCGGCGTCGTCCTCGCGGTCTCGGGCTTCGATACGCTCTTCTGGGGGGCGGCGCTGGTCTCCGGGCTCTACGCCGCCGCCGTCTTCGGGCTGCTCGGGTCCGCGACCGAGCGATCCACGAAGGGGTAGCGGGTCGGGCGCGTCCGAAAGAGTGCCCGCGAATCGCCCGACGGGGGCCGACTCCGACCAGGGGTTCACCTGGCGGACCTCGCACCCGACTAGTCAGGTCGTCGCCGGGCGAAAGAGTAAAATGGACCGGCAGTAACTGCCACGTTGTGAGCCAACAACAGACAGTCAGCGGATTACGCGAGTGGCTGGAGCGTGTCGACGACATCGGCCAGCTGGAGCGTCTCGAGGGCGCACACTGGGAGAAGGAGATGGCGGCCATCTCCGAGATGGTCGAGCAGGAACTCGGCCGGGACTCCCCGGCGCTGCTGTTCGACGACGTCCCCGGCTACCCCGAGGGCTACCGCACCCTCTACAACCACGTCGGCTCCCCCGAACGGCTGGCGCTGTCGGTCGGCATGGAGTACGACTACGACCACATCCTGGACTTCGTCGACGACTTCGACGAGGCCACCAGCGACGTCGAGCACCTGGCCCCGAACGACGTCTCCGACGGGCCGGTCATGGAGAACGTCCGCAACGGCGACGAGGTCAGCCTGACCGAGGTCCCGGTCCCGAAGCACCACGAGAAGGACGGCGGGCGCTACATGGGAACGGCCGTGTGTGTTATCACGCAGGACCCGGACAACGAGGAGTGGGTGAACCTGGGCACCTACCGCGCCCAGATCCGCAGCGACGACGAGATCTTCCTGTACATCTCGCCGGGCAAGCACGGTCGCCTGCACCGCGACACCTACTTCGAGCGCGACGAGCCGATGCCGGTCGTGATGACCTTCGGCCAGGACCCCGCGCTGTGGGTCTCGGCGTGTACGGAGGTCGAGACCGGCGTCTCCGAACTCGAGTACGCCGGCGGCGTCCGGGGCAAGCCCTACGACGTCATCGAGGGCCCCGAGACGGGCCTGCCGATCCCGGCGGACGCCGAGATCGCCATCGAGGGGTGGCTCCACCCCGACCAGCGCGACGTCGAGGGGCCCTTCGGCGAGTGGATGGGCTACTACGGCAGCGGCGCCCGCCCCGAGCCGTACATGAAGGTCGACGGGATGTACTTCCGCGACGACCCCATCCTGACGTGCTCGCCGCCGCACAAGCCGCCCCAGGAACTGGCGGTCTTCCGCGCGGTCGTGCGCTCCTCGCTGCTGAAGCAGGAGCTGAAGAACGCCGGCGTCCCCAACATCGAGGGCGTCTGGTGTTCCGAACCCGGCGGCGCCCGCCAGTTCAACGTCATCTCGATCAAGCAGCGCTACGCGGGCCACGCCCGCCAGGCAGCCTACGTGGCGTCCCAGACCCGCGCCGGCGCGTACGCCAACCGCTGGACGGTCGTCGTCGACGAGGACGTCGACCCCTCGAACATGGACGAGGTGCTGTGGGCCATGTCGACGCGGTGTGACCCCGTCAGCGACATCGAGACGCAGGACCGCACCTGGTCGACGCCGCTGGACCCGCTGGTTCCCCACGACGAGAAGGACCAGCCGTTCAACTCCCGGGCGATCGTCGACGCGACGATCCCCTACGAGCGCATGGACGAGTTCCCGCCCGTCGCCGAGACCTCCCCGGAGTACCGCGAGGAGATCAAGGCCAAGTGGGGCGACCAGCTCCCGATCTGAACGACCGAAGGCCCGGCCGACGGACCGGGCGTGCTCTCGCATAGGACTTCTCTCCGTCGTTTTCTCGGACCGAGCGGACCACTGCGCCTGCCGACGCGGGTGAACGTTTAAGCCGTCCCCCTCAGACTCTCTACCATGGCAAACAGACTCGACGACGCGTACGTACCGGACGTGGTCCCGGATGAGGACCTCGAATACTTCGAGCGGGGCGGCCACGGCGAGCGGATCGGCTGGGGCGACTCGCCCGCGCTGGTGCTGGTCGACCTCACCGACGAGTTCGCCAGCGAGCGCTCCGAGGCCGGCCAGCGGGCCGTCGACGCCGCCGCGACGGTGCTCGAGGCCGCCCGCGAGGTCGACGCGCCGGTCGTGTTCACCCGACCGGACCGGGGGCTTCCGGACGGCTATCGCGGGACGACCAAGCCGAAAGCCGAGAGCGCGCCCGGTCGCAGCGGCACCAACGAGATCCACGAGGACCTCGCGCCCCGGGACGACGAGTACGTCCTCGACAAGCCCAGGGCGAGCGGCTTCTTCGACACCCACCTCTCGCACATGCTCCACGAGGAGGGGGTCGACACGCTGATCGTCGGCGGGATCTCCACCAGCGGGTGCGTCCGCGCGACCGTCGTCGACGGTCACTCCAGCAACTTCAACGTGATCGTCCCGTTCGAGGCGACCGCGGACCGCTCGGAGATCTCCCACGAGGTCTCGCTGTTCGACATGGACATGAAGTACGCCGACGTGACCCCGACCGACGAGGTGGTGGAGACGCTGCTGGACCAGTCCGAGCGGGCGACCCTCCCGGGGCAGTCCGACTGAGACGCGCCGGGGAACCGACCCCATTCGACCTCTTTATTTCCGACCGTCCCGGTCCCGGGGTCCCTACGGCGAGTAGCCCGCCTCGTTGTGGGTCACGAACAGGTCCGCCGGCAGCGTCCGCCCGACGTCGGTCCCCTGTACGTTCCGGTAGATCCGCGCCGCGGTCGCGGCGAACTGGATTCCCATGCCGGTGTTGTTCTTGTGGAGGGTGATCTCCTCGTGCGAACGACGCCCGGGGACCTCGCCGACGACGAGCGCCGCCAGTTCGTCGATCTCGGCCTCCTCGATCAGCCCCGACTGGATGCGGGGGTAGAGGTCGCCCTGCTCGTCGCGGAACACCTGTTCGAGGAGGTTGACCACTAGCCGATCGGCCCGGCGGACGGTCTCGTCGTCGATCTCCTGGCGCTGGTGGAACGAGTCGCCGCCGACGATCGAGGCGACGTGCGCGCCGGGCGAGAGCCAGGACCCGTCGATGACGGGGTCGGTCGCGCTGGTCGCGAGGCTCACCAGGTCGGCCCCGCGGACCGCCGTCTCGGGGTCCTCGACCGCCTCGACGTCGAGGCCGAGCGCCTCGCCCATCTCCGCGGCGAAGGCCTCCCGGCGCTCCCGGGTGGGCGAGTAGACCCGGGCGGTCTCGAGGTCGCGCACCTCCGCGAGCGCGGCCAGCCCCGCGCGGGCCTGTTCGCCGGCGCCGACCAGGCCGGCGTCGGTCGCGTCCTCGCGGGCGAGTCGGTCGGCGCCGATGGCCGTCGTCGCGGCCACTCTGAGCGGCGAGAGGTAGTGGTCGTCCATGATGGCCAGCAGCTCGCAGGTGTGGACGTCGAACAGCTGGACGAGGCCGACGAAGTCGCCGGGGTAGGTCATCTTCTCCTCGCCCTCGGCGGCCTCGTCGCTGACGGCCGCGAACCGGCGCAGTCCGGAGTCGATCCGCAGGGCCATCGCGTCCTGACCCGGCACCGCCCCCATGATGTTGTTGAACCAGTACCAGGTGTCGGGGTCGTCCGGCGGCCCTCCCTCCTCGAGGTGGATGCGGGCGCGCGGTTCGTTCCGCGCCCGTCCCTCGCCGAGTTCGCGGAAGGCGGCTTCGACGACCTCGATCGCCTCGTCGATCGGCAGGACGTCGTGTTCGGCCATCTCCTCGTTCTTCAGCACGCGGACCTCGCTCATGGGTCTGGACTGGGAGGCAGCGTAAAAGGTGTTTCCCGCCGCGAGACGCCGGACGCGGCGACTGCGGGGTCGAGGCAGGGTCGATCGCGGCGTTACTCGTACTCCGGGATGTCGACCTCGTCCGGGAGCCCCTCCTCGAACTCGGGGGCGACGTCGAACTGCTCGAGGTCCTCGTAGCCGAAGCCGAGGTTGGTGAACGCCCGGGCCTGCGCCGAGATGAACCGCGCGGGCTTCTCCTGGGAGGCGTTGTGGTGCTGGTGGATGGTGTTCACCGGGACGTAGATGGCGTCGCCGGCCTCCCACTCGAAGCGCTTGGGTTCCTCGTCGAAGACCCACTGGGGCTTCTCGCGGTCGAGTTCGCCGACGACCTCGAGCTGGGCGTCCCAGTGGAGGTCGTAGCCCTCGCCCTCGAGGACGATGACGATCTCCTCGCCGCGGTGGCGGTGCTTGCCCGAGCGGCTTCCCGGCGGGATGACCTGCTGGTAGAGGTCCGCGCCCATCCCGGGGTAGTCGAACTCCTCGGCCAT
The DNA here is from genome assembly GCA_042216345.1 of Haloferacaceae archaeon. GTDB lineage: Archaea > Halobacteriota > Halobacteria > Halobacteriales > Haloferacaceae > JBDGUA01. The sequence continues at coordinate 13,554 of JBDGUA010000054.1, read as the reverse complement.
GTCCTCGTTGAGCATGTGCTTGAGCAGGCCCTGGGGCGACAGCTCCCAGGGCATGTCCTCGGGCTTGAGCACCTTGTTGAGCGTCCCCTCACCGTGGGCCGCCAGCGGGTTCTCCGCGGACTTCTCGAGGAACTTCTGGTAGTGGTCGGCCTGGCGGTCGCCGCGGACCCAGCGCTCGCCCTCCTCGTGGACCGGCTCGTAGTCGGCGTCTTCCAGCGGGTTCCCCATCAGTTCTCACCTCCGTGGCTGTGGTCGTCGTCGTGTCCGTGCTCGTGGTCGTGGCCGCCGTCGGCGCGCTTCTGCATGTACTCGTGGTGGTGGCTGTGTGGATCTTCGTCCTGTTCGGGCGCCAGCTCCGCGACCTTCTCGAGCACCTTGCGGTGGGCGGGCTCCAGGTCGAGGCGGTGGGGGGCGCCGAACTCGTCGGGCTCGTAGTCCTCCCAGCCCTCCGCGGGTTCCTGGGGCGCCTTGGTGATGTACTGCTGGTCGATGAGGTGCAGGAAGAGGTACATCGGCTTGTTCTTGATGATGAGCACCCGGGCCGGGTTGTCGGGGTCGGCGCTGTAGTGCTTGTGCGCGCAGCCGCCGTGGATCAGCGCGAGGTCGCCCGGCTCCCACTCGTAGCGCTTGCCGTCGTGGATCTCGTAGCCGTTCCCGCTGAGGATGTACATCAGCGCCTCGTTCTGGTGGACGTGGTTCTGGGACTCGCCCTCGGGCGCCATCTCCAGGATGTGGACCTGCAGCGCGTCGGTCTTGTCGAAGATGTGGCTCCCGCCGGTGGTCGAGCCGAACACGTCCTTGTTCCAGACCTGTTCGCCCAGCTCTCGCCAGTCGGTGTCGTCCCACTTGACGACCCGGTTCTCGTCGCGGAGTTCCTGGCGCTTGTCCTTCATCGAGTAGTAGTTACTCGCGAGCTGGTGAACGAAGATCCGGGGAACCTCGTACTCGATCTCCGTCTCGGGCTCGATGCCCTCCTGTTCGTCTTCGTCGCGCCGTCTGGTGCGCTCCATATCGCCTCGGTTGAAAGCATCGGGGATAACTCTGTCGGGAGTTTACACAGAGCAGCAGCCCCCGGCCGTCGAGTCGCCGTCCGGGAACCGTCCGCCCCGACCCCTCCTGCTGCGCCTCGGTGCGCCTCACCCATTCTCGGCGCGCCTCGCCCCGCCTCGACGTCCGTAGCCCCACCCTTCCGGTCCGATCGCCGCCTCCTACCCCCGTCCCTCCCGCGGTCCCGGGGGAGAAAAAGAGCCTAGATGATATCCCGCCATCAGTTAGGATCTCTTTGCCGGTTGTTAAGCGCAATATTCGAAATGTGTATATACACCCCGGGGCCTTGACTTGTTGAGAGGTTATGACACGCAAGCCTTCGATCGACAGTCCCGACCGGCGCACGTTCATGAAAGCCACCGGTGGCCTCGCAGCGGCGGGCCTCCTGGCCGGGTGCTCCGGCGGGAACGGCTCCGGATCCGACGGCGGGTCCGGCTCCGGCGGCAGCTCCGGATCCGACGGCGGGTCCGGCGAGACCTTCCCCGACGACGACATCACCCTGATCGTCCCCTACGGCACCTCCGGCGGGTACAACGCCTACACCCGCCTGGTCGGCAAGCACATGCAGGATTACGTCCCCGACGACATCAACGTGCGCGTCGAGAACGTGACCGGCGCCAGCGGGCGGGTCGCGACCAACCAGGTGTACAACTCCGAGCCGGACGGCTACACCGCACAGATCGTCAACGTCCAGTCGTTCGTCCGTCAGCAGATCATCTTCAACACCGACTACGACCTGACGGCGATGACCTGGTACCCCCAGGTCGCCGAGAACATCCGCTGCATCGGCGTCGGCACCAACACCGACGTCGAGACGTGGGACGACTACCTCAGCGCCGTCGACAACGAGGAGCTGAAGTTCGGCGCGACCGGCCCCGCCAGCGGCGGGTCGACCATCCCGTTCATCACGGGCGAGGTCTCCGGGCTCTACCCGGCCCAGAAGGTCCTCGACAACCTCGTCACCTTCGACGGCAAGACCGGGACGATCAAGGCCATCAAGAGCGGCGACGTTCAGGTCATGGCCGGGTCGTACTCCTCGGTCCTCCCGTTCGTCGAGTCCGGCGACGTCCGCATCGTCATGATGACGACCTGGGCCGACGAGTCGCCGGAGTCCGCCGGCGGCGCCCCGACGCTGAAGACCGAGGGCGTCAACAAGGGCGAGAAGATCTCCGACATGCTCACCGCCCGCCGCGTCTTCGCCGGGCCGCCGGAGGTCCCGGAGGACCGCGCGAACACCCTCCGCGAGTACTTCACGAAGGCCATCCAGGACGAGGAGCTGCTCTCGGAGGCCAAGGAGATCGAGCGGCCGATCAACTACGGCGACAGCGAGACCGCCGAGAAGGCCGTCCTCAACTCCTTCGAGCAGTGGAACGAGCTGAGCGACCTGCTCAAGGAGATCACCGACGCGTAGTCGGACACTGCTGACCTTCGAGAACCGCCTCCCCGTCGGTGCACTACTGCCGCGGGCGACCTGCACTTCACACACCATCCACATACATGCTCCAAGTTGGAATCCTCGAGGCGTTCAGGATCGCGGTCGTGACGGTCTCCGACCCCGTCAACTTCTTCCTGATCGTCCTCGGCACGCTACTGGGGATGATCTTCGGCATCCTCCCGGGACTCGGTGGGACCGTGGCGCTCGCGCTGCTGATCCCGCTGACGTTCGGGATGGACCCGCTGGTCGCGTTCATGCTGCTGGCCGCCTCGAAGGGCGGCTCGAACTTCGGCGGCAGCATCACCGCCATCCTCATCAACACGCCAGGTACCGCCCCGAACGCAGCAACGCTCATCGACGGCCACCCGATGGCCAAGAAGGGCAAGGCCGGCGAAGCCCTCGGCGCCTCCGCGGGCGCCAGCGCCTTCGGCGCCATCTTCGGGATCGTCATCCTCGCGCTCAGCATCCCGGTGATGCTGATCATCATCCTCGCGTTCGGCCCGCCAGAGATCTTCTGGCTGGGCGTCTGGGGGCTGACGGTCATCGCCATCGTCGTCAAGGGCCGGGTCCTCACCGGCCTCATCTCGGCTGGCTTCGGCCTGCTGTTCTCGATGCACGGGATCAACACCATCACCGCGGCGACGCGCTGGACCTACGGCCTCGTCCCGATGGCCGACGGGTTCAAACTCGTCCCCAGCCTGATCGGGCTGTTCGCCATCGCGGAGATGATCAGCCTCGTCGCCAAGGGCCGCACCATCGCCGACACCGACGCGGTGGAGGTCCACGGCGGCCAGTGGGACGGCCTCCGCGCCGTCTTCACGCACAAGTGGATCTTCCTCCGCTCGGCGGTCATCGGCACCATCATCGGCGCCATCCCCGGCGTCGGCGGCAGCGCGGCCAACTACATCGCGTACTTCCAGGCCGTCCAGACCAGCAAGAACCCCGAGTCCTTCGGGACCGGCGACGTCCGCGGCGTCATCGCCAGCGAGGCCAGTAACGACGCCAAGGACGGCGGCGCGTTCCTCCCGACCCTCGGGCTGGGCGTGCCCGGCAGCGCCAGCATGGCCGTCCTGCTCGGGGCGTTCCTGCTGCACGGCATCCGCCCCGGGCCGCTGCTGTTCGAGAATCACCTCGACGTGGTGACGGTCATCATCGTCTCGCTGCTCATCTCGAACGTCCTGACCAGTTCGATCGGGCTGGTCATCGCCGAGCACCTGACGAAGATCACCCGGATCGACATCCGCTACGTCGCGCCGGTCGTCATCTCGATCGCGTTCTTCGGCTCGTACGCGCTGAACAACAACGTGTTCGACATCTTCCTCACGCTGTTGTTCGGCGTCGTGGGCTTCTTCATGATCAAGATGAACGTCTCCCGGGTGCCGCTGATCCTCGGGATGGTCCTCGGCCCGATCGTCGAGGAGAACTTCTTCCGCTCGCTGCAGGTCTCCAGCGGGAGCTACGCGGTGTTCGTCCGCTCGCCGCTGGCGATCATGCTGCTCTTGCTGGTGCTGCTCAGCCTGTTCCTGCCGTACATCAAGCTCGCGCTCCGCAACCGCGAGGTGAGCTTCCTATGAGCGACGCCACCCGAACCGACGGCGGCGTCGCCGAGGGGTCCGCGGGCGGGGACGAACCCGGCCTGTTCGACGGCGTCTCGCCGAAAGTCTGGAGCGTGGTGTTCTACGGCGCCGCCCTCCTGTGGGTGCTGGCCCTGCTCGTGCTGGCGTCGCCGTGGAACTGGGACAACAAGTTCTTCCCGATGCTGGTGGGCATCCCGGTGATCCTGATGCTGCTGCTGCAGATGGCCTCGGACCAGTTCCCCGGGTTCTTCGAGCAACTGCGCCCGGAGGCCCTGGAGGACGACGACGACCTCAGCACGGAGTTCGAGCGCGCCAAGGAGAGCAACGTCTCCGAACGCTCGAAGAGCGAGCAGCAGCGCTGGGAGCTCTACATGCTCGGGTGGGTGATCGCGCTCCCGATCCTGATGTACTTCGTCGGGTTCGCGTGGGTCATCCCCATCTACACCTTCGCGCTCGGCCTGTTCTTCACGCGCGACGTGAAGATGGCCGTCGGCATCGCCTTCGGCGTGTCGCTGTTCATCTTCCTGCTGTTCGTCGTCCTGCTGGAGGTCCGCCTCTGGGAGGGCGTCCTGGGGCTCCCGAACCCGGTCGACTACATCCCGGTCCCCGACCTGCCCTTCTAGGCGGGCCGCCGGGGACCGACGTTTCGCGGCTTCTGTTCGAACTCGTATCGACCAGCCACGGCGACTCGTGTTGGGATTCCACTCGACCAGCTGCGGCGACGCCCGAACTCCCGTCTCGTTCCGTCTCGCCCCCCTCACGCCCGGAATCTGGGGGCGGAGAAGTATATAAATGAGGACGATTACTGTGTTTCTGTGTACCACACAATGCTGTTAATCGATAGCAGTAAACGTGGTATTTGGGACCGTTATTTCCGACCATCGTAACCTTTTTAAGTTAAAAGTGGATTTGCGGGAACGCAACATGGGCAGTGACAGTTCACCTCACGGCAGTAGTGCCAACCGGCGTACGTTCCTGAAAGTGACCGGCGGTGCAGCCGCGGCGAGTTTCCTCGCCGGCTGTTCCGGCGGCGGCTCCGGCGGCGACGGCGGCTCGGGCTCCGGCGAGTCCGGCTCCGACGGCGGCTCCGGCGAGTCCGGCTCCGGCGGGAAGACCGGCGGGAGCAACTACCCCAACCAGCCCGTCACGATGGTCATCCCCTACAGCACGGGCGGCGGCTACAACTACTACAGCCGGCTGGTGGCGAAGTACATCAACCAGGAGGACTACCTCCCGGTGAAGGCCCAGCCCCAGAACGTCACCGGCGGCGGCGGCATCATCGGCCACAACCGCCTGTACAACGCCGACCCCGACGGCTACACCGCCGGGATCGTCAACCCCGACTCGATGGCGAAGGCCCAGGTCACCAAGGACGAGGCCCGCTTCGACCTGACGAAGCTGACGTTCTTCCCGCGCATCGCGGGCCGGACGCCCTGTATCGCGGTGGGCGACCACGTCGACGTCGGCTCCGGGAGCGAGCTGATCTCGAAGATGGCCTCGGGCGAACTCAAGATCGGCCACTCCGGCATCACCTCCTCCGGCGCGATGATCCCCATCGCCCTCGGGCTGGGCTCCGGGGAGTACAACGAGGACACGATCCTCGAGAACGACGTCCAGTTCGACGGCAAGAGCCAGTGGCTCACCTCGATCAAGCGCGAGGAGGTCGACGTCATGTCGGGCTCGTACTCCTCGGTCTACCCGTTCGTCGAGTCGGGCGACCTGGACATGACCCTCGTGATGACCAAGAAGGACAAGCCCCCGGAGGAGACCCCCGACGCCGACACCTTCGCCGACGTCGACGTCGACGCGGGCCAGGTCCTCGGCCTGGCGGGCGGCACCTACCACCGCTTCTTCGCGGCGCCGCCGGAGCTGCCGAGCGAGCGCGCGACGGTGCTGCGTGACGCCTTCAGCAAGGCGATCAAGAACGAGGAGCTGCAGAAGGAGGCCGCCGACAACGACCGGCCGGTCAGCTTCATGTCCAGCGAAGAGGTCAAGACGGGCGTCGAAGACACCGTCGCGACCTGGAAGGACAACCAGGACCTGCTGGAGAAGCTGACCAACGCCTGATCCGGGCGGACTGCCCGCGCCGTCGTACCGCGCGCCAACCGTTTCCACAATCATACAATGAGACTCTCGTACAACACCGGAGGGAGGTGACGGATGCAAAGTCAGATGCTCGATATGCTGGGGGTCGCGATCAACACGATCGCGGACCCGTACAACTTCCTGCTGCTGATCGCGGGGACCGCAATCGGCGTCGTCATGGGAATGTTGCCTGGCCTGGGCGGCACCGTGACGCTCGCGCTGCTGATCCCGATCACGTTCGGCATGGACCCGCTGGTCGCGTTCATGCTGCTAGTCGCCGCCAACGGCGGCACCTCGCAGGGCGGCGCGGTCACCGCGATCTTGCTGAACACGCCCGGCAAGGCGCCGAACGCGGCCACCCTGCTGGACGGCTACCCGATGGCCAGGCAGGGCCGCGGCGGCGAGGCGGTCGGCGCCTCGCTGGCGGCCAGTGCGCTCGGCGCCATCGCCGGGCTCTCGGTGCTGGTCGTGTCGATCCCGATCATGGTCCAGATCGTCCTGCTGTTCGGCCCGCCGGAGATCTTCTGGCTGGGCGTCTGGGGCCTGACGGTCATCGCCATCGTCGTCGGCGACAGCCTCCGGACCGGCCTCGTCTCCGCCGGACTCGGCCTGCTGTTCGCCATGCACGGCGTCAACGAGGTCACCGCGGGCGTCCGCTGGACCTACGGCATCCCCACGCTGCTCGACGGCGTCCAGCTCGTCCCGGCGCTGATCGGCCTGTTCGCCGTCTCCGAGATGCTGAACCTCGTCACCCGCGGCGAGACCATCGCCCAGGGCAGCGGCGAGGACGACGGCGTCGAGATCGGCTCGGACAAGTGGAAGGGCGTCATGGCCGTGGTCAAACACAAGTGGATCTTCCTGCGATCGGCGGTCATCGGGACCGTCATCGGCGCCATCCCCGGCGTAGGCGGCACCGCAGCCAACTACGTCGCCTACTTCCAGGCCGTCCAGACGAGCTCGCACTCCGAGCGCTTCGGGACCGGCGACGTCCGCGGCGTCATCGCCAGCGAGGCGGCCAACGACGCCAAGGAGGGCGGCGCCTACATCCCCACGCTCGGCTTCGGCATCCCCGGCAGTTCGAGCATGGCGATCCTCTTCGGGGCGTTCCTGCTGCACGGCATCACCCCCGGGCCGCTGCTGCTGCAGGACCACCTCGACGTGGTGATGGTCATCATCGTCTCCGCGCTGGTGAGCAACGTCGTCTCCAGCGCCCTCGTGCTCGTGGTCGCCGAGAAGCTCGTCGCGGTCACGAAGCTGGACATCCGGCTGCTCGCGCCCATCGTGATCGCGGTGGCGTTCCTCGCCAGCTACGCGCTGAAGAACGACATCTTCGCCATCTGGATCACGCTGGTGTTCGGCGTGCTCGGCTTCCTGATGATCTACGCCGAGATGAGCCGCATCCCGATGGTCCTGGGGCTGGTGCTGGGGCCCATCGTCGAGCAGAACTTCTTCCGCTCGCTGATGCTCTCCAGCGGCGACGCCGCCATCTTCGTGCGCTCGCCGATCACCTGGGCGCTGATCGGGCTGTCGCTGCTCAGCCTGTTCCTGCCGTACATCCGCGGCAAGCTCAGCACGGGTGATCTGGTATGAGCGGCGACGATCTCGACACCGACGGCGGGGCTGCGGTCGGCTCCGACGCGGGCGGTCCCTTCCCGCTCCCGCTGTCGATCCGTCAGGGCCAGATCGCGTTCTACGCGGTCGTGGCGCTGTACGTCGTGTTCCTGCTCGTGACCGGCTGGCAGTTCAAGTTCGAGAACAAGCTGTTCCCCTACGTCGTGGGGATACCGACGCTGCTGATCACCCTCGGCCACATCGCGATGCTCGCGTCGCCGTCGCTTCGGGAGCGCTTCACCCCGGACACCGACACGGAGACGCTGCGGGACAAGCTCGGCGGCGAGTTCGGCGACGACGACGTCGGGCGCTCGGCCGGCGGGATGCAGCGCTACGGGCTGGTCATGCTCGGCTGGGTCGTCGCCCTGCCGGTGCTGGTCTACTACTTCGGCTACGCCTACGTGCTGCCGCCGTACGTCTTCGCGTTCATCTGGCACTTCCGGCGCGACGTGAAGCTCGCGGCGGCCACGGCGGTCGGGTTCTCCGTCGCGGCGTACTTCCTGTTCATCGTCGTGCTGGGGATGATCCCGTGGGCCGGCGAGCTGGGGCTGCCGAGCCTGCTGAACAACCTCCCCTTCTGAGCCGGCCTCCGGCTCCCGTTTTCGGTCGATCTTCGCCGCGTTTCGACCCCTGCAGTGTCTTTATCGTGGTGCTCGTCCATCCACAGCCACGATGGCACGACTCATCGACAACGACGCCACCGCGCGCGTGCTCGAGACCGCCGAGGCGGTGGCGGTCCTCGAGGACGCGTTCACCCAGCTGGCCGAGAACGAGGCGACGTTCCAGCCCCGGACCGACGTGGTCTCGCCGGTGACCGAATCGAGCGACGACTACGAGTGGGACGACGACCCCGAGTGGTACACCTGGGGGTCGCTGCTGGGGGCGATCACCGACCCGCCGCGGCTGGCGCTGCGGTTCAAGTCCGACGTCCTCTCGTGGGACACGTCCGGCGACACCATCGTCGAGAGCAAGTACAACGTCGAACCGGGGACGTTCATGGGGTTCATCTTCCTGTTCGACTCCTCGACGGGCGAACTGCTGGGCCTCCTGAACGACGGCGAACTCCAGCACGTCCGCGTCGGCGCCACCGCGGGCGTCGCCGCCGACCACCTCGCCCGCGAGGACGCCAGCACGGTCGGCATGCTCGGCTCCGGCGGGATGGCCCGCACCTACCTGGAGGCGTTCGCCGCCGTCCGGGACATCGAGACCGCCCGCGTCTACTCGCCCACCCGGGAGAACCGGGAGGCCTACGCCGCGGAGATGGGCGAGGCGCTCGGCATCGACGTCGAGGCGGTCGACGGCCCCGAGGCCGCCGTCGCGGACGTCGACATCGCCGCCGCCTGCACCGACACGCGCTCACCGGTCTACTTCGAGGAGTGGCTCTCGCCGGGGACGTTCGTCACCAACACGGTGCCGACCGAACTCGACGACGCCGTCCTGGCGGCCGCCGACCGCGTGGTGACGACCGACAACCGTCCCTTCCAGCGCTACGTCATCGGCGACGAGGAGGACGACGAGCGCTACACCCGTCGCCACCCCGAGTGGTTCGAGGCCCGCGAGTACGAGACCCTCGGTGAGGTGCTGACCGGCGAGGGCCCCGCGCGGACCGACCCCGACGAGACCATCGTCTACGACAACATCTCCGCCGGCATCCAGTTCGCCGCCGTCGGCAACCTGGTGTACGAGCGCGCCGTCGAGCGGGACCTCGGCGTCGAGATTCCCCTCTCGTGGTTCCAGCAGGACATCCGGAACTGACCGCCCGGATCGCCGCATCGGGGCGACTCCGCCCGAGGGATAGAGTCAAGTGTTCCCGTAGCCCACCCCTCTGCCATGGTCCGATTGCTGACCAACGACGACGTCGAAGCGCTCGTCGACATGCCCGCGATCGTCGAGTCGCTCGAAGAGCTCTACCGCCAGATCGGCGAGGGGACCGCCATGACCCGGCCGCGGACGGACGTCCACGCTCCGACCACCGAGAACGAGGGGGAGTACTACCGCTTCAAGACGATGGGCGGGATCAACCCCGCGAAGGGCGTCTACGGCCTCCGCATCAACTCCGACATCCTCCGGTGGGTCGACCGCGACGGCTACACCGTCCAGGAGAAACTCCCGCGCGCCCAGGGCGGGCGCTACGCCGGCCTGGTGCTGCTGTTCGACGCCGGCGACGGGACGCCGCTGGCGATCATGCCCGACGGTTACATGCAGAAGCTCCGCGTCGGCGCCACCAGCGCCATCGGTGCGAAGTACCTCGCCCGCGAGGACGTCTCGACGGTCGGCCTGCTCGGCGCCGGCTGGCAGGCCGAGGGCCAGGTCGCCGCCCTCGCGGAGCTGTTCGACATCGACCACCTGTCGGTCTACTCGCCGTCCGAGAGCAAGGTCGAGTTCGCCGCCTGGGTCGAGGAGGAGTTCGGCATCGACGCCGATCCCGTCGACTCCGCGGAGGCGGCCTTCGAGGCCGACATCGTCCACTCGGCGACCAACTCCCGCTCGCCCGTCTTCGAGACCGACTGGCTCCGGGAGGGCCAGCACCTCGGGGTCATCAACCGGACCGAGATCTACCCGGAGACCCTCGACGTCTGCGACCCGACGGTCGTCCACTCCAAGCACGGCAAGGCCGAGAACTACCGCACCGCGGACGTGAACGAGGACGACATCCCCTACCTCAACTCCGCGGAGTACGACTACTCGCAGTACCCCGACCTGGGCGAACTCGTCGTCGGCGACACCCCGGGCCGGACGAACGACGACCAGATCTCCTTCTTCTTCAACAACATCGGCATGGGCGCGCAGTTCGCCGCCGTCGGCGCCGTCGCCTACGAGCGCGCGCTCGAGGGCGACCGCGGCCAGGAACTGGACACCGACCTGTTCACGCAGGCGCTGGTGCCCTGAGGGCGGACCGCTCGCTCGCGCCCACGCGCCCGATTCCGACCGCGGCGCCCCGTGCCGACGACGTCGTCACGTCCCGACGAAGGTACATTTATGGCGGTGGCCCTCCCCCCGTTGCCTGATGGCACGACACACCACGACCACGCGGAGGCGGTCCCGGTGAGCGACCTGAAAGAGAAGCTCGTCACGGCCAACCACATCCTCGCCAACGAGGGGATCATCCAGGGGTTCGGCCACGTCAGCGTCCGCGAGCCCGACAGCGACGAGATGCTCATCTCCCGCCGGCGCAGCCCGAAGTACGTCGAGGAGAACGACATCGTCCGCGTCGGCCTCGACGGGACGGTCCTCGACGACCGCGACGTCGACCTCTACGGCGAGACGGTCCTCCACCGGGCGATCTTCCGCGCCCGCGACGACGTCAACGCCGTGGTCCACCACCACGCGCCGGCGGTGATGCCGTTCACCATCGTCGACACGGAGATCAAGCCCGCGTTCCACATGGCCGCCCTCTTCGCCGACGGCGTCCCGGAGTTCAGCGACTACGACACCCACTTCGGCCGGCTGGTCGCCACCGAGGGCGAAGCCGAGCGCATGGCCGAGAACCTCGGCACCCACCGCGCCCAGCTGCTCGAGGGCCACGGCGCCAACGTCGTCGGCAAGTCCCTCGAGGAGGTCATCTTCTCGACGGTCTTCTTCGTGATGAACGCCCAGTACCAGTACCACGCCATGCAGCTCGGCGAGCCGCGCTACTACGACGGCCCCCAGGACGCCCTCTCGAGCATCGTCGACGACGTGCTGCTCGCGCCGCTCTCCCAGGAGCGGATGTGGGAGTACCTGAAGCGCAGCGTCCCGGACGACTGGTAGAACGGTCTCGACCGCGATCCGGATTTTTGCGCGTGGGGAGGTCGCCTCAGCCGACGGTGCCGAACGTGCTCAGCAGGATCACGCCGACCACCGTCAGCGACGTCCCGCCGATCACCCGCGGGGTGAACAGCTCCTCGCCGCGGAAGAACGCGAACGAGAGCAGCAGCACCCAGAAGGGCGTGGTGTTGGTCATCGGGATCACGACCGCGACCCTGCCGAACTCCAGGGCGGTGTACAAAAGCGGGATGGCCGTCGCCGTCGCCAGCCCCGAGAGGACGAAGAAGACCTGCTCCCGGCGGGTGATGTCGAAGTCGTGGTTCGCGCGGGTGGCCCCGAGGTACAGCACCATCCAGATCCAGGAGGTGGTGATCGTCACCGCCGTCGCAAGCACGGGCGAGGCGACGAGGCTGATCCCCAGTTCGCGGAAGACGTGCGAGCTCCCGTAGAACAGCGACGCCAGGATCGGGAAGACGAGGTAGCGCTTCTTGAACGACCGACCGCCGTCGCCCCCGTCGGCGTCGGGCGCGTCCTCGCCCCCGTCGACCGTGGCGGCGTCGCTGTCGCCGTCGTCCTCGCTCCCGTCGCCCCCGCCCCCACTCCGGACGGTGCCGAGCAGGACGCTCCCGCCGAAGATGAGGAGCACGCCCACGTACCCCATCGCGAGCAGGTGCTCGCCGAGGAACAGCACCGCGAGGAACACCGACACCAGGGGGTTCGTGTAGGTGATCGGCGTCGAGAGGTTGATCCCGAGGTGCTTGATCCCCGAGTAGTTGAAGAAGCGACCGAGCACCGGCGCGAGGGTCCCGGCGACGATGAAGTACCGCCAGGCCCAGAGGTCGACCTGGACGTCGTGCAGCAGGAAGACGATCGGCCACAGGACGACCACGTTGGCCGTGAGGCTGTACAGCAGGGCGAGGGTCGGGCTCGAGTCGGTGATGCCGGCGCGGACGAACGAGTTCGAGAGCGCGAAGAACAGCGCCGCCGCGAGCCCGAGCAGCACGGGGAGATACGTCGCGAGTTCCATCTGGACGAGAGGTTCGCCGAATCGCGTATAAACCCGGCGGTTACGGACTCGTGTCGCATCTCGAATAGGTCGGACGCACACCCGCCATCACAAACATTATTATAGCGCGACTCCCTCCCCCGGTACATGGGCCAAGATAGCGAAGCCCCTGAATACTGGAGAGTGGGCGAAGACTACGAAGACTTCGTCGAAGGCGAGGGGATCCCTCGCCACACCGGATACTACGTACAGAACATCTACGAGGCGGAAGTCGACGACTGGGAGCGCACGGGCGCGAAGGGCGCGTTCGTCAACCTCGTCGGCCACGAGGGCCTCTGTGACGTCCAGATCCACGAGATCGAGCCGGGCGAGACGACCAACGCGCTGCAGCATCTCCACGAGCAGATCTGCTACGTCGTGCAGGGCAACGGCGCCACCGCGGTCGGCCCCGAGGGCGACGAGGTCACCTTCGAGTGGGACAAGAACGCGCTGTTCGCCATCCCGCGCAACGCCCGCTACAAGCACATCAACGTCTCCGACGACGAGCCGGTCCGGATCGTCACTGAGACCGACCTGCCCACGCTGTTCGAGCTCTTCGGCGACGAGGAGTTCATCTTCGGCAACGAGTACGAGTTCGCCAACGCGTCGGACTCGGAGTACTACTCGACCGACGGGACGATGTTCGAGGGCTCGAAGTTCCCCGCCATCTGGCAGTCGAACTTCATCCCGGACATCCACACCTACGACGAGATCCAGCACTGGCGCGAGCGCGGTGCCGGCGGCGCCTCGATGCAGTTCAACCACCCCGACACCTCGCTGTGGAGCCACATCAGCCAGATGCCCGTCGGGACCTACAAGAAGGCCCACCGCCACCACCCCGGCGCCAACGTCATCATCCTCGAGGGCGAGGGCTACTCCTTCATGTGGTCCCAGGAGGACGAGGAGGAAGGCGTCGACATCGACGACAAGCTACTGATCGAGTGGGGCCCCGGCACGCTGTTCCCGCCGCCGGCCCTCTGGTACCACCAGCACTTCAACACGGGCGC